>NC_015667.1 GCF_000217715.1 Halopiger xanaduensis SH-6 | reverse complement strand
AGAGCTTAACCAACACTTAGGGTAACGGTATCCAATTGTTGGTTAAGCACTCAAAATAGAGCCTTTCTACTCTATCTCAGCAACATCATCACTCCACACACTACGCAAAGATATAGCGATAATAGGTTTGTACCGAGTTTTGCTTGAGTGCCCCCGGTCACCGACAAGGTCTCAGCCAAACCTTCGGAATACTCGTTCATTGAGGTCCTCGAAGGTGGGTTCGCAGTCGACGTCGTCTGAACGAACGTGATTCAGTCCGCATCGTCCCGGTCGCCGGCAGCCGATCGGTTAACCATTCGAATTCGCACGCCGTATTTCGTCGATAGTTCCCTCCCTCGCTGCCATGGCCTTTCCCTTTGTCTGGAGAGACCACTTAAACGAACTCGGAAGTGACTGCCCAGTGCGTCTCCAGATGCCGTCTCAGAGTTATGATTCCTCGTTCGCGTATTGGTAAGTCGGGCGGACCTCCTCGAGGAGTTCAACGAGACTTACGTCGAGGTCACTGAGATCATTCCCGTACCTCACTTTCGAACGCTGCGGCCAGTTCCTCACGCATGAATTCCCGTCGGCGTTTCCGTGCTTCCTCCTCGCCGAGATAGTTTTCGACGACGACGTTCGGATCCGAACTGCCCTGTTCGGCAGCAACCGCCTCGATTTGGCTCGAGAGTCGTTTCACGGCGTCACCGTAGGTTCGGTACCAGAACCGACGTCCGTACTGTGGCGTCGGCGTCTCCTCGCGGATCTCGAGACCAGCATCCCCCGCTAACTCTTTGAACCGCTTAGTGATCGTATCCGGGCTTCGGTGGCCGCTTTTAGCGGCAGAACTCGGAAACAGGTAACCGGTCCAGTCGTCGCGATTGGAGAGCTGTGTCCAGCGATCTGCCAGTGTTTCGAGGCCGTAAAGGATCGACACGCGACCGGGGCCGTTCTTGCGTCCCTCGTCGAAGACGATGTGTGGGTCCTCTGCCTCGAAATCGAAACCGTCGTCGTCAGTTGGTGCGAACTGGTCGCGTGAGAGCCGCGCGACCTCCCCACGGCGCAGGCCCCACGCACACGTCGCGACCACGAGCAGGCGATCGGCAATCGAGTCGCATGCGTCAACGAGCGCCTGGACGTCATCGGCCTCGAGGGCCGGCGGGTCGCGATCGTCGGCGCCGGGCGTCGATCCCTTCCAGTTGGTCTCGTGGGGCGCTCCGGCGGCCGGGTTGTACTCCGCGTCGCGATCCATCACTAGCCGCTCGTAGAACTTCTGGACCTCGAGCAAGTGTTTGTACCGCGATTCATCACTCTCGAGGTCGGGATCTGGGTTCGTTGCATCCCACTCGTCGAAGACGTCCCGCACACGTTGGCGCTCGATCCGTGCCTGGACATCGGCGCTGTCCTCGCGGATCCGCGTAACGATATCGGCGCGTCCGTGCAGGTCGGCGTACGTGCGGACAAAGCGAGCGAGTCGGGAGCGTTTTGAGTCGATCGTTGTGTCGGCGAGTCCTTCCCGGCGGAGATTCTTTTCGAGATACCACTCGAGTTCGCGAATCGTGGTCTCATTGTCGATACCCCAGGGGTAGTCATCGTCACGCTCCGGGTCCGGGTAGCCGACAGTCGCGAGAAACTGTGCGAGCGTGAGGTCGTGGTGTTCGCGAAGCGCGTAGGCGATCCCGGAGTAACCCGCTTCGGTGATCTCCTCGTAGGTCGGCCGGGTCTCGAGGTCGAGGCCGTCCCGCGCGAGGTCCGGTTCGATCTCAGTGTTCCAGAAGTGTTGCAGTTCCTCGAGGGACATCCGGGACCAGTTGATCTGTTCATGCTGGCTCATCGCCCGCTCACCTGCTCGAGAAGCCGGTTCGCCTCGGGCAGGGGTGATTCTAAGACTCGCATTTTCGTACGCTCTGCTACAACTGACACTCATATAATACTACTGCTAACTGAGTTGTCCTATACAGACAACCGAGATAAGTAACAGACTGGCAGATAGGGGCCGGGGTTCGATAAAGTTCATGTAGCTATATGAAATAGTCGGCTTCTATCACCCTAGAAGTTCGGAGGCTGGATTTCTACAAACCACCACATTAGATACATATACGATACAATGCTTCTCCGGCCTGTTGATACGCCCGGTGTCCATGCTCGTCGTCCAGGAAAGGTGGATGGTTGATAGAGCCCCTCCGAAAGCAGAAATCCTGTTGAGGTTTAATCGTCTTTGCCGCCCTTCGGGTCAAGGCCCTACGCTTTTAGACTGGTGAGTTGTATGTTAACTATGTCCAATAACGGAGCGGCGGGCGCAAACGGGGACTCGCTTTCACTTGACGCGATTCTGGATGCTCTCAGCCATCATCATCGACGCACGTTGTTCCGCTGGTTGCGCAATCAGCCAGACCAGCGTGCTAACGCAGAAGCTGTGCTCAACCATCTCATCAACCAAGAACAGGAACGGATGGGAAAAGCACCCAACCCCAACCATATCGAAGTCACGCTCCATCACGTCCACGCGCCAAAACTCAGTGGCCTAGGGCTCGTCACGTACGACGATGCAGCCGAGGAATATCAATACCACACGAACGACCGACTGGAGAAATGGCTCGACCTTATTGATGCCGAACACGAGTTAGAATGGTAATACCGGCGAATCCGCACGGACTACTCGCTCTGCTTCTCGGACCCCAGACCTGACTGCGCTTGCACTTGCACCCAATAGCCTCAACTCACTTATCGAGGTACCGTCCGTGATGAGCTACACTCACATCGAATCCGAGAACGACGACATCATTGATCACACGTTCGATAGCAAAACCCCACCGAGTATCGGTGTCATCCATGTTATCTGTGCGCTTGAAAATATCAACCCGATGGACTTCCCTGATGAGGTCGGGTTCCGCTTGCACGATCACATCGACCCCAAAGCACTGGATTCGATTGTAGCACACGATACTGCTGGCCCCATCGAAGTCCACTTCGATATTGAGGACTACCATGTATCCGTGACCGAGTCCAATCGAATCCGAGTCGTCCCACCCGGTAGTGGTTAGAGGACATATCGCCAGCTATGGAGTGAGCAAGCTGTTCTTGCTCAGCCTCGTTATGATTAAGAGGATTGAAACGCAGTTGCCCAGTTAGTGCAGTTATACTTGGACTGTGAATTCGATACTCAGTACACGATCGAGATGGATCGACATAATTCTGAAACAGGGAATGCAGTGGTCCATGCTGTCCAAGACGCAACGACGTACATCGCAGTCGGGGTCACCGCCCTTGGCGCAGCACTGTTCAGCTAACAGCGGCCACACTCCGTTTTCACCCACCGAGTCAGTACTCCGTAGCGATAGCGTTCGGATCCTCGAGCCACCCGTCGAGCATATTCAAGGCGTCCTCGGCAACGATTAGGTGGTCGTAGTCAGGCAGCTGAAACCGATCAACTGTCTCTTGCACCCCAATTTGTGAACTTCACGAATCCCTACTGCTTGATATTCATGGTGAGGATAAGCGGCTTGGAGTAATTCGAGATGGTGGTGAACTCACTGATATCTGCAATCAATAGTGGGGTATTTAAGGACCACATTTAATGAAGGGAGAGGCGTTTTTCAGTGGCAATGTAGATTACACACTGATGGGGCTCCCCGAGATAGATTCGGCTGTTTTCTTTGGGTCGATTACAATGGTAACGTGGGGGATCTGGGTCGTTTTAGGTAACGCTGCGTCGGAGTCCATCGACCCGAGGACAGCCGCCGCGATCTCCTATCTTGTTGCGGGACCTCTTGCACTCGGATTCATCATCGTTTCAGACGCATCGCTAGCCATTACTGTGAGAGGAGGACTGCTCGCTGGCACGGCTGGATTGTTCACCGGAATCGGCCTGATTTCGATGTACGTCGGCCTCTCCGGAGGATCAACAACAATCGTCTCTACGCTCGGTGCGATGTACTTCGTTATCGCAGCCATCATCGGTATGGTCGTCCTCGGAGACGAAGTGACGATAACGAGACTTGCCGGGATAGCGTTCGCAGTTATCGGGGTCGTACTGGTTACCCGATAGATCAGGCCACGTAATCATTGGACAATTAATAGTAATACCGAAATATCCAGATAGACTACCTCAATTCAATTTCTGTAGGAGAGGGGTTCTATCTTTGCGTTCATTTCGATTAGTTGCCGATAATAGATGAGAACTCTTGGATTGAGGTCTGAAACCTCCTTACTCCAATTCAACGGTACCATTCGAGGTGACCGTTACACCATATCCCCGATACTTGAACGAAACACGTCCACCTCGAGCCGAGTCGTCAGTAGCAGTCGGTTCAAACAACCGATCCAGCGCAGTGGGATCTATGACCTCGTTAAGCGGCGGTTCGAGGGCAGCTGGAGAGACGTCTTCCGCGTCTGCAATCTCTTCAAGGACGCGCAGGCTTGGCTTCGTAAACGCGGACCGAGTGTCGTTCATCGATCAGACGAGGAGCTGGATGTCGGACTCGGCCATGTGTTGCAGCGCGGTAGCTGCGCCGACGCCGGTCGTAACGCCGTCGTAGAAGTCGTCCTCGTCGTAATCCATCAGCTCGATCGTCATCTGGCACGCCTGCAGGTCGACGCCACTTTCGAGCGAGAGATCGATCAACTCCTCGATGGTGGCGGTCCCATTCTCGTCGATCTTCTTCTGCATCATCTTCGTGGCCATCGTATCCATGCCCGGCAGCGCAGCGACGGCATTCGGCACCGGCATGTTCGGGTTGCCGACGGCGCTCAGCTTGAGGTCCTTGGACTTCTCCTCGTGAAGGATGTCGAGCCCCCAGAACGTGTGGAAGACGACGACGTCCCAGCCGAAGGCGGCCGCCGTGCTCGCGAGGATCAGCGGCGGGTACGCCATGTCGAAGCTGCCCTGCGTGGCGACGATGGTCATCTTCTTCTGATCGTCGCCCTCGTCAAGATTAGCGACGGACTCCTCGAGTTCTTCGACGCGCTCGTGTAGTGCCTGTAACTCGGCGGCATCGATTTCGACATCGACGTCGTCGACGGAGGCTGATTGGTTGTCCGTACTCATTATTCGGTCTTCTTCACGTAGTGGGTGTACAGATCGTCCTCCTCAACTTGGTCGAGGAGTTCGACACCATCGGTACCCTCGGCCCACCCGCGGATATCGCTCATGCTACCCGAGTCCGTCGCAACGACTTCGAGCACGTCACCGTCCTCGAGCTCGTCAATCGCCTGCTTGGTCTTCACGATGGGCATCGGGCATGACTGTCCTTTCACGTCCAGCGTTTCGGTGGTCTGGTAATCCGAACTCATGGTTTTCTTGTGCCCCGTATTGGAGCTATCATACAATATCGGACCTACCCATAAAAGAGCATCGGTTATTGCGCAATATACAACATTCCGGTTTACTCGATTAGCACCCTTATTCTGCTAGTAACGCGTATATGCGCGCATACTAGATAATATCCTGTTCTATACCAAGAGAGTTGTATTGTGGTTTATGGGGAATACTATACAAACCCTTAAGTGCCAGCAGCCGATACTGAGTACTGTACAACATGGACGACATGGATCTCCCAATGCCGGACGTCGAAGTCGAATCGGTTACTCCCACCGAGTTAAAGGCCAGCATCGACGCAGGCGAGGACGTCACGCTCCTCGACACCCGTATGGAGTCGGACTTCGAAGAGTGGCATATCGACGGTAAGAACGTTGAGACGATCAATATCCCATACTTCGAGTTCCTCGAGGACGAGATCGACGACGACGTTCTTGCACAGATTCCCGATGACCGCGATATAACGGCCCTCTGTGCGAAGGGTGGCTCGAGCGAGTACGTCGCCGCGACGCTGAAAGAGCGCGGCTACGATATCGACCACTTAGAGGAGGGGATGAACGGCTGGGCGCGTATTTACGAGCGCGTCGAGGTCGAGCGCTACGCCGGTGCCGGGACGCTCTATCAGTACCAGCGTCCCTCGAGCGGCTGTCTCGGCTACCTCGTCGTCGACGGCGGCAAGGCGGCCGTGATCGATCCGCTGCGCGCGTTCACTGATCGATACCTCGAGGACGTCGACGAACTCGACGCCGACCTGAAGTACGCGATCGACACGCACATTCACGCCGACCACATCTCGGGCGTCCGCGAACTCGACGAAGAAGGGGTAGAAGGCGTCATCCCCGAAGCGTCGGTCGACCGTGGCGTCACCTACTCCGACAAACTAACCCTGGCCGCAGACGGCGACGAGTTTGAGGTCGGCAACGCGACGGTCGAGACGGTCTACACGCCTGGTCACACTTCCGGGATGACGTCGTACCTGATCGACGACTCGCTGCTGGCAACCGGTGACGGCCTGTTCGTCGAGAGCGTCGCTCGCCCCGACTTGGAGGAGGGTGACGAGGGTGCCGAAGACGCTGCTAAACAGCTCTACGAGTCGCTCCAGGAGCGCGTGCTGACTCTGCCCGACGATACGCTGATCGGCGGCGCGCACTTCAGCGACTCCGCTGAGCCCGCCGACGACGGCACCTACACGGCACCGATTAGCCAGCTCACGGAAGAGATGGATGCCCTGACGATGGACGAAGACGAGTTCGTCGAGCTGATCCTCTCGGATATGCCGCCTCGTCCAGCTAACTACGAGGACATCATCCCGACGAACCTCGGCCAGCAGGAGGCCGACGACGAGGAGGCATTCGAACTCGAGCTCGGCCCGAACAACTGCGCGGCTAGCCAGGAATCGCTGGCGGGTGACTAATCACCGTGCTCGAGATCGCAATGCTCGCCGAACTCGTCGCCCCGGGTCAGGTAGTGCCCGCCGAGCCGTTTCCCAACGGCATCTCCCGGTACGCGATCGGGGGCCTGCTCGTCGGCCTCGGCGCGGTCGTCATCTACCTCGGGACGGGAATCGCCGCGGGCGCGAGTACGTTCCTCGAGTCGACGCTGTCGTACGTCTCAGATCAGTCGCGGTTCAAGCAGTACCGCGCCTCTCGAGACTGGCGCGTCGTCTTCACGCTCGGGATCATCTTGGGAGCGGCGGTCTACGCCGTCGTCTGGCAGGGCGGTACGTGGACGACCGATGTCCAGCCCTGGCGGCTCCTGATCGGTGGCGTCCTCGTCGGGATCGGGACGCGCGTCGGCAAGGGCTGTACGTCGGGCCATGGGGTCTGCGGCGTCGGCTCGGCCTCGAGAACGTCGATCGTCGGCGTAATCACGTTCCTGACAGTTGCGATCGTGACAGCCCAACTCGTCGCTGCACTGGGGGTGAGTCCATAACATGAGCCGGAATCGTCATCCACTGTTCATGCCGCTGATTCTCGTCGGCGGCCTGATCTTCGGTTTCGGACTGGCCTACAGCCACATGGCCCGGCCGGAGGTCGTACTGGACTTCCTCCAGTTCGACGACTTCGGCCTGCCGTTCGTCATGTTCGGCGCCGCGATCGTCTCCGGGATCGCCTTCGCTGTGATGCCTAGAGTCCGAGACGGCGCGCCGCTGACAGGTGATCAATACGAACGCCGACTGAAGCCGTTCGACCGGAACGTCCTGATCGGCGGCGCGATCTTCGGCGTCGGCTGGGGGCTGTCGGGAATCTGTCCCGGTGCGGCTTACGCCAGCCTCGGGATTGGGAACGTCACCATCCTGTGGGCGCTCGTCGGCATGTTCGCCGGCGCGTATCTACAGGGCGTCTGGCGCAGCAAGCGAAGCGCGGCTGAATCGGCCCCGGCAGGTGCCGACTAACGCCGCTCAAATTTCGAAACAGAACCTGCAGCTTTCCGTACATCGATGGAACTGACAACAATACTGCTGTTCGCCACCGCCGCCGTTGCGAGCCTGTTTATGGCGTGGGTTATCGGCGCCGGCTCGAGCGGCGCAACGCCATTTGCACCGGCCGTCGGGGCGAACGCGATTTCGACGATGAAGGCGGCGTTTCTCGTCGGTCTCCTCGGCTTCGCCGGCGCAGTGACGCAGGGTGCAAGCGTCTCGGAAGCCGTCGGTCAGGGCCTCGTCGAGGGCGTCACGCTCCCGACTGCTGGGGTTATCGTCGTGTTGCTGCTCGGCGCTGGCCTGATGGCGATCGGGATCTATACCGGGTACCCGATCGCGACCGCGTTCACCGTAACCGGGTCGGTCATCGGCGTCGGCTTCGCGCTCGGCGGCGATCCCGCCTGGGGGAAGTACGCTGAAACCGGCGCGGTCTGGGTACTCACGCCGTTCGTGGGCGGAGGCATCGCTTACGGACTTGCCAGCATTCTTCCTCGGCCCGACGTCCCCGAGGACGTCAGCGTCCCGATCCTCGCTGGGGTCGTCGGCGTCGTGGTCGCAAATCTCGAGTTCTCGTTTTGCTCGTCAGTCGGGGGAACGCTCGCCGCCGCCGGGGCTACGCTGGTTCCCATCGACGGCGCCGCCGCCACAGTCGCGATCTCGATCAGTAGTGGCGCCGTCGCTGCGGCTGTCGTTCGCTGGGACGTCGGTCGCGATCAGATTGGTGGTCTGCGTCGATTCGTGATCTCACTAGGCGCACTCGTGGCGTTCTCGGCTGGCGCGAGTCAGGTCGGGCTGGCCGTCGGCCCGCTGTTCCCGCTACTCGAGGACCTGCCGACGGTGTCGCCGTTCGTGGTGTTGTTCGGTGGCGGTATCGGGATCCTTGTCGGCTCGTGGACGAGCGCACCGCGGATGATCAAGTCAATCTCACAGGAATACGCGTCGCTGGGGCCGCGTCGATCGATCTCGACGCTTGTTCCGTCCTTTCTCATCGCACAGACCGCGGTCCTGCTGGGGGTGCCGGTCTCGTTCAACGAGATCATCGTCAGCGCCATTGTCGGCAGCGGCGCTGCAGTCGCCGGCAGTGCCGGCGTTAGCCCCCGAAAGTTGGGCTACACCGTGGCAGCCTGGATCGGCTCGTTCGTTCTCGCGTTCGGGCTCGGCTACGGATCGATGCTTCTTCTGGAGCTCTGAATCTGCAGGACGCGTTCGGCTCTTCTTCGAGTCGTCGTCCGTTTTCGATCGAATCTCGGTCAGAATAGTGGGTTACCTACGTACTTTCGAGAAGCTACGGCAGCAATCGGCCGATCGACGGCCGGTTCGACGCGACAACACGGTAGACGAACTCACGGACGGGTACGTATCCCGGAACGCGACGAACTAGCGGAAAAAGCTGCGATGGCAGAAGGCCAGTCCGTTCATAGGCGCGTTCCATCGCTGCCCCACAGGAGTAGGTCGTCTCGTCAGTAACGAAGTGTGCACACTCCTCGTAGTCGGGCGGCAAGCGAGTTCGCAGATCGTCGGAGAGTTCCGAAAAGCCGACGATATTGATCGCCGCGCGGCGGTCTACGAATCGCGCCGCACGAGTACAGACCCCGCAATCGTCGTCGTAGACGAGCGTCGGTGGTGACATTCCCGATCCGAAGCCGTAGATACTGATGAAGCCCTCGAACCACTAAACTCTCAACCCCAACGACTACCCCTACGCTTCCCGTTTGGGTCCCCATGCCATCGGAATCGGACGACGTTCGCGTGTGGCTCGTCGAGCGCGATTACGACAATCGCGACCTCATTATCCTCACCTACGCGACCCCCGACGGAACTCGAACCTTCCGAAAGGAACTCGCAGCGCAGGCGGTCGATCTGGACACGGTCACTGCCGCGAAGGACGTCTCTCCCGATGATCTCGCGACCGTCGAGAACCCAGATGTCCGCGACCGGTACGCCCACGAAGCAGCGCGAATGGCAGACGAACACGATCCAGCGGAGACGATCTAACTCGAGGGACGAACCTGTTGTTCCGCGCTGGTCGAACGGAACTCAGTGATACGCCTTTTCGCCAGCCTCAATCGCCACCTCGAGCCAGTTTTCCGCCGGCGGGAGCGGGCACTCGTACTGATCCGAGTACGCGCACGTCGGATTGTACGCCTCGTTAAAGTCGAGAATCCAGTTTCCGTCGTCTGTTCGGTGGGCGTCGTCCTCGAGATCGAGGTATCGGCCGGCGCCGTAGGTCTCGTCGCCGCTGGTCGCGTCCCGAAACGGAACCCAAAGGCGCTCGTCGTCCGGATCCGCCTTGTAGGCCTGCAATGTAATGTCTTCGTCGTTGACGGTGAACCGGAACTCGCCCCAGCGCAGGTACTCCCGCTCGCCGTCGGTACTCGTCCCGACGGTGACCCGTTCGGGATCGTCATACTCGTGCAGCGGTAGTTCGAACCGGTACTCCTCGTCGATCTGGTAGTACTCGAGGCCGTCGAACGATTCGCGCTCGTCCGGCGGAATCGGCGAGTGCGGATCGCCGCCGAAGTATCGATCTTTCTCCTCGCGTTGCGTTTCGATCGCGCGTCTCCAGTCAGTGGACATAGTTGAATTGAAAGCGGTTACGGTGTGGCAACGGCGCGGTCGTGCCGTCGATCCGTCGCGGGGTGACCGGGTGCGGCCGGGCACCGCACCTGGCGTAGGGACGGAACTCAAGGCGTTACGTGTGTTGCTTGATCAGGTTCCCGAGCGTCCCGCGGTCTTGGGCGCCGACCATGCGCTCGACCGGCTGGCCGTCGGCGTAGAGAACCAGCGTCGGGACCCCGCGGGCGCCCAGTTGCTGGGCGATCCGCTGGTGAGCGTCGACGTCGACCTTCGCGACCGCGGCGTCGGCCTCCGCTGCGAGGTCCTCGATGGTCGGCTCCATCATCTGGCAGGGGCCACACCAGTCGGCATAGCAGTCCACGAGGACGACATCGTGCTTCGCGACGACCTCGTCAAGGTGATCCTGACCGGTGATCTCGATCGGCTCGTCGGGCGCGGTGCTCTCCCTGTCGGCGTTGAGGTTCCCGCCGTTCTCGAGGCGTTCCTGCAACTCTCGTTTCTTCTGCTCGCGGATCCGTTGTCGTTCATCGTCGATGGACTCGCTCATCGATCGACGGTACGGTCTCCATGACCATAATTATTTTGTGCACCATGGGCAATATTGGGTCGGGAAACAGCCGAAAATTCTCCCACTGTGAGCGACGCGACTGACCGATCGCTGTTCGTAGCGGTCGTATCGGATACCCCGGAAGGAAGGAGATACTATTCCACTCAACGCAGCTATCTTTAGGGCAGAAGTACCTTAGTCCAGCGTTTGGTTGGGATCCATTACGGTCGGTTTGGAGTGCGGTAAATTTCCCGAGAGCGATTATCGCCTATAACTCTATCGCCAATTCCTGAACAGAAGGGGTTCTCGATAGTGCCATTACTATACAATACTATTCTCCGGGTGTGATCGAACGATGACCGACCCACACGAAACGATCGGACGGTATGCGGGCCGAGCGACGGCCTTCACCGCCGTCCTCCTCGTCGCCGCGACCGCGACAGCGTCCGCGCAGCCCCACGGCGGCGGTGCCGGCGGATCGATGGGCGGCTGGGGAGCGTTCGGCGGCTGGATGTTCCTCTGGCCGATCGTCCTGCTCGGCCTGCTGGCCCTACTGATCACCTGGGCCGGCAGTCGGCACCGGGACGACCGCGCTGACCGACCTGATCGTGCGCTCGAGGAACTCCGCGAACGCTACGCCCGCGGCGAACTTTCGGAAGACGAGTTCGAGCGACGACGCCGAAACCTACAATCGGAGACCAATGACTGACGAACTTACCCCTGACGTAACGATCGACTCGAAGGACGCATCGTGTCCCGGCCCGCTGATGGACCTCATCGGGAAGGTGAAGACCCTCGACGCCGGTACCGTGGTCGAACTTCAGACCACCGAACGAAACTCCACGACCGACGTTCCGGAGTGGCTCGAGGAAGCCGGCCACGAACTGCTCGAAATCGAAGAGCGCGACGATCATTGGAATATCTACCTGGAGGTCAACTGAAATGCATCGAATCGCCATCGTCGGCGGCGGGACGGGCGGAACGGTCCTCGCGAACCGACTCGCGAGCGAATTACAGACGGAGATCGAGGACGGCAAGGTCGAGGTCCGGCTGATCACGGCCGACGAGAACCACGTCTACAAGCCGACCTTCCTTTACGTGCCGTTCGGAGAGAAGACGGTCGACGACGCGAAGCGGCCGATCGAGGAGTTGGTCGACTGCCGCGTCACCCTGACGATCGACGAAGTTACCGACGTCAATACGGACCGAAACCGACTCTCGCTGGCAGACCGGACGTCCTCGCTGCGCTACGACCAGCTCGTGCTGGCGACCGGCGCGAACCTCCAGCCCGAGGCCATACCGGGACTCGCCGAGGGCGCCCACCACTTCTACGGCCCCGACGGCGCCGAGCGGCTTCGGGACGAACTCGCCGACTTCACCGAGGGCCACCTCGTCCTGAGCGTCGTCGGCGTCCCGCACATGTGTCCGGCGGCGCCCGTCGAGTTTCCGCTAATGGTCGACGACTGGCTCCGCGAGCGGGGCCGCCGCGAGGACATCGAGATCACCTACACGTACCCGATCAACCGCGCCCACGGCCTCGAGTCGGTCGCCGACTGGGCAACCGACTTGTTCGAGGAGCGCGACATCACTCTCGAGACGTTCTTCAACGTCGACGAGGTCGACCCGGACGCGGAAGTCGTCGAAACGGTCGAAGGGACGGAACTCGAGTATGACCTGCTCGTGGCCATCCCGCCCCACCGGGGCAGCGACCTCGTGATCGACGCGGGGCTGGGCGAGGACGGCTGGGTTGACGTCGACAGGCACACGCTCGAAGCGACGGCGGCCGAGGACGTCTACGCGATCGGCGACGTCGCGGACGTGCCGACGAGTAAGGCCGGCAGCGTCGCCCACTACGAGGCTGGCGTCGTGGCGGATCGAATCGCCAGCCGTGCCCGCGGGCAGACGCCGACGGCGACCTACGACGGGAAGACCGTCTGCTTCCTTGAGGCTGGGATGGACGAGGCCACGTTCATCGAGTTCACCTACGGCGAGGAGCCCTACGTCCGCGAGCCGTCGAAACCGCTTCACTGGGCGAAGCTCGGTTACAACGAGTCGTACTGGCTCACCGCACGGGGGTTACTCTAAGATGCCCGAAACGGAATCCGACTCCGCAGCGGAATCCATCGAGCAGACAGCGGCGCTCGAGGAACTCGTCGACGAAAACCCCGACGAGGTCGCCCGATTTCTCGAGCGCATCGGCGTCGTCAACGACCTGCTCGATACGGCGGACCTCGCGACCGCCGCGATGGACGACCGAATGATCGAGGAACTGGCCGGAACGACGACGAACCTCGGCGCCGCAGCTGATGGGCTGGCGACCGAGGAGGTCGCTCGACTGGGCGAGGCGACCGGCGAGAACGCCGAGGACCTCGCGGACGGACTCGAGACGCTCGCTCGGCTACAGCGATCGGGCACGCTCGACGACCTCGCTGCGCTGGTTGATCTCGCCGCGCTGGCCTTGAACGCGATGGACGACGACATGGTGACCGACCTCGCCGCGACCGGGGCGACCCTCGGCGAAGTGGCAGATACGGCGGCCGACGAGGACGTCGCTTGGACGCTCGAGGGCCTCCTCGAGGCGGTCGGCGAGGCCGGTTCCGAGCCGGCGGAACCCGCCGGTCCGATCGATGTCGCGAAAGCGCTGCGCGATCCGGACGTCAAGGCCGGACTGGGCTTTCTTCTGTCGCTCGCGAAGGCGATGGGACGGACGACGCGATAACCGGCCGGTCGTTCGTGAATTCCCAGGCCGGGGGTTCACTGAACGACACGATCATACTGGACGCGAACTGGATACGCTCGATTCCGCGTTTCGTTCGAAATCAGTCATTTGAGTCAGGAGCTGACCGTTTATCATCCGTCGGCTCAGGCTGTAACTGGCGGACGAGGTTCAAATGCATCAAGTGAAGATGCATTCCGATTCCGTACAGGATGGTACCCAGTCCGACAAACGTGAGCGGCATAAGTATCGACTCGACCGCCTGTGATGGGCTTTCGAGATTGGCGGGAAGGACGACGATAACGGCTAACAGAAACGCAGTTAGTATGATGAACAATCCGATATGGACTACGCGGGAGTACCTACCGACCTGTTGAATGCGTTCTTCGATCTCCTCTCGGGAGGGTGGCGCTGTCTCACGAGCCATGGCGTATGATTTCTAGCATCGGACAGGGGTATGATGATGCCGACAATACGCTAGTAGCGAAAATGGAAGGGGTTGTGGACGGACAGGATTGGTCGCAGATTCTACGCCGATACCATCTCCCGACAGGACTCGGCACACTCTCGAAGTACGTCAGCACAGACCTGACAGTGTTCCTCGTCATGTTGTTCGCACTCCTCTGCACACTCTTCGCATGCACCAGCACAGGCTTCCGCAAGCTGCGGACTGTAGTTCGAATTCCGCGCCATGAAGCGTGCGTGCATCGTCGTGAGGTCGGCGACATCCCGACAGAGACGAAGACACTTGGCCATCCCTTCGCCTTCACCAGCACATTCATCAGCACACCATTCACACGCTTGAGCGGCTTCGAAACAGTTGTCGATGCAGTCTGCCATCTGGTCGTTCTCGCCGACGTGGTCGATTTGAGTTAACGCCATCACTCATTGCTCCAGCAACCTACGGCGTAAAGCATGAGCTGGAATTGGCAACCGTTCACTGAACACCCTGTACTGACCGGTAGTTCCAGTCGAACCGGAAGGCACAGGAATAGGAAGATACCTCGAGCGCGAGTAGCCGTGATCCACGGGCAACAAGTATTTTAACATCCTCAAGACAGGCGAGGTGACAATGAGTACTCGAGCGGGCGCTGCTGACGGACTATTCTGGGGGGACGTCGACGACGTTGCCTTGCGCCGATATCGGACGCTCGTCAATGCCATCGACGACGGGATGTGTCAGCTCGATCTGGAGGATGCTTCGTAACAGTCAACGACGTGATTGTCGAGACGACGGGTATTCTCGTGATGAGCCCGTCGGCGAACACATCTCACTCGTTCTCGCCGACGACGATATCCACGCCGTGACCCGCCACTATCGCTCTCGACGCAAGCGTTCGCGGCGCTCCTCGAACTCCTCGTCTGTTAGGTCACCGCGGGCATAGGCGGCCCTCAACTCCTCGATAGCGGGATCCGTCCGTCGGCTACTAGACTGCCGAATCGCGCTGTACAGGAGATATCCGAGGCCGAGAACTACCAACAACGGAATAATCGCCATGAGCAGCCACATCCACACGGGGCCGGTGCCGCCCCACATCCCGCCGTCCCACATGTGGCCGCCGCCCCAGACGCCCATCATGGGCATCGCGAGCGCCATCATGAGAAACGGCAGGAGAAGGATTGCGGCGATAACGATTAACAGCGTCCGAACCAGAGAATCGTCTGTTGCCATACGCTACCGTTCGATCACACGAGTATTGAACAATGGGGAGGAACCGATCACTGGGAGCTATCATCTGTCAGCGACGGGCGAATCAATCGGTCCCTCGCGACGGCCAGTCTCGAGCGTCGGATTCGACGAGCCCGTACAGTATTCGTCGTCGCGTCTCCAGTTCGTCGAGCGCGGTCTCGAACTCCCCGTTCGAGACGGTCGGGATACCCGCCTCGCGGAGAGTGCGAAGATCCGGCGGGGGAGGTTGGCTGTCCGCAGGTTCGACGAATCCTTCGTGAAGCGTCTCGAGGTAGTGTTCGACACTCGTACGCGCGTTTCGGACAGTAAGCTTGTTCGGCCGATGATCGCTCGGAACGCCGAAGCGGATCAGCGTCAACGCTTCGTCGAGGGCGACGATTTCGACGATCGGCGATCGATCCGGCCGGGCGCTATGAAAGTAGTGGAGGATCGGGTAGGCCTTGTGATTCTCGGTGAGGGTAGCGAGTTGCGTCGTGACGGAATCCAGCGGCACCTCGAGCCCCTGAAACTCCTCACCAGTCCAGCTCGTTCGAACGATCTCCTCACCGTGCGTTCCGAACGCGCTCACGGTGCTGGCGAATGCGCGTTTCTGGGTGACCGCCTCGAGGACGTTGAGCGCGTAGGTGACGCTCAGGGTGACGAAGAGCAGTCCGTTCCCGGTTGCGAGTATCGTGACGAACTGCCAGCGTCCCGTTCTGGGTGCGAAGTCTCCGATACCCAACGTGAATATCGTGTATCCGGTGAAATAGAGCCGGTCGGACCACGAGACGGGCCCTCGATCGAGCGTATCGACGAGGGCGTTCTCGGCGCTGGCGAAGACGAGCGTCCAACCGATCCAGAGTAACACGATCCAGACCGTGAGGCTCAGCACGAAGAGCAACACACCGGACAGGCTGAGCAGTCCGGCGTTCCGGCCGCCTACTCGTCGTAGCGTGTCCCACGTCCCCACCATCAGTCGGGACGTGAGCGGGCCGGCTCCCCCTTCGATCCAGAGCGTCGTCCAAACGATATCGATGACAGTGGCAGCGAGAAGAGCGATACCGAGCGCGAGCGGGACGACGTTCATCATTGACCGATCGTCGATGTAGGTAGATTCATGCGTCCTTCGTATCCGACTCGAGAGGAGACTCGTCTTAGCGTAATCGGGACGAGATATAGAAAGTACACCCGGCTAGTGAAGAGATGGGGTGAAACCGTTCACAGCGGACTAGCGGTCGACGCTGTCCCTCACGAGAGAAACGGCGAATGGTGTGAGAGTTGATCGACCAGCTGCAAGTTAAACCGATCGACCGAAGCCGTTAGTCGCTCGCATACGGCTATGAGTTCCGAAAAACCGGCTCCCGCTACCGACGCGATCGAGGATCGAATTCGACAAGTAGGGAATACTCCCGGGCAGTCCGAACCGGGTTCGTCGTGATCGTGAGCGCATTCCTCTTAGCGGTCGGAGTCGTCCTGCCGGCGAATCTCGAGAGCGCGGCACGGGCGATCGAATCGATACTCCTCCCGCTCATTTTCGTCAGACTCGGGCTGATATTGTACGGTATCGGGATGCATCTCCATCTCATGCACCTGAATCTCGTTCGCCAACTGCAACCGAGCTCCGTCGACGATTTACAGTTACCCGGCGAGCATTCGGACTGACGCGGGCCGCTAATCGGTAGCAGCTATGAACACAGGTCTAGACGATAGTGGTGCATAGGATACTTGTATCAATCGAGTCTGGAAATCACGAATGTCGATGACGTGTGTGCGCAGTGTCCACCGTTGTTCAACGATTTTGAGCAGATAGTAGTCCTAGAGTACGAGGAGGACCGTAAACCCAGAGCCGTGCAGTAGTGCCGACCACGGCTGGTCTTGGTAGAAGAAGCCGATCCCGATACTTGCCGTGCTCGACGATTGAAGCGACATCCGCGATCTCGAGTTGTTCTAGAAACACGGCGAGACGGTACTCCTGCAGGTCGAGACGCCGAATCTGTCGCTGCTCGATCCCATACGGCAAGCTGGCGTTCCGATGGGGACCCGTTCGCGGTTGAGGACGGTGCGGTGACGTGGGAGCTGACGACCAGCTCGGATCGGTTGTCGACACTCGCTGACGCGTTCGACGAGCACGGTATCGAATACCACATCGAGTACGTCCACGCCGTCGACGCGAGTCGCATGGAGGATCTGCTGACGGATCGACAGCTCGATATCTTCCGCAGCGCGCTCGAGGCGGGATACTACGACGTTCGTCAGCGTCACTTCGCGAGGGACGCCGTGTCGGAACTCGGAGTAACCATGACGAGAGTACGACTGCCCACTGGTTCGCCGAAAAACACGCCGACGTCCTTGTCCGCGGCCGATGATCTTCACGGCTCGGTCGGGTTGAGCCGGACCGTCTCCGGTATTAGGCCCCCCGATCCGGCGGAACGAGCATGACGTTGCCGTCCGCCCGCGCGACGACGTCTTCGGAGACGCTCCCGAGCAACAATCGGCGGAGCCTGCTGTGCCCACGCGAGCCGACGAGAATCGCCGTCGGCTCGTACTTGTCTTCCGCGGCGAGGATCTCGTCTGCCGGATCACCCCGCCGGACTTCGGTTCGCGTCTCGATCCCCCAGTCCTCGAGTTGTGCAGCCAGGTCCGTGAGTCGTGCCTCGGGATCGGCATCGTCCGGAAGCGACGGGTCCTTCGGCGTCTCGACGTGGACCAGCGTCGCCTCCTGCGTGGCGTGCCGGAGGTACGAGAACGCCTCGAAGGCCCGCTCGGCGTTCTCCGAGAAGTCCGTCGCGTACAGCATCCGCTGGAACAGGTGCTCACGAACGACGGCTGGCTCGTCGGCCTCGCGTTCGATCCGATTGACCAGCAGCGGCACGACCGTCGTCCGCGCGAGGTTGCGCGCGGTCGAGCCGATGATACGGTTCTTGAGTGGGCTCTTCCCGCGCGAACCGACCACCGTCAGGCTCGCCCCGACTGCCTCCGCGACCCCATTAATTCGACGATGGGGCGTGCCGCGGACAACGTGGGCCTCGACATCAAAGCCGGCGTCTTCGATGACGCGGCGGTAGCGCGACAGCGCTTGTTCGCGCCGTTCCTCGAAGTCCAGTCCGGGCATGCCCGCGTGGACGTTCGACGGGATCACAGTCACGAGGTGGATCTCCTCGACGCCGATTCGTCCGAGACACTCGAGGCAGGTTTCGCTCTCGACCGTCGCCTCGCTGGCGGCGGAGAGGTCGGTCGCACAGATCGCTTTCATACCTCTCATAGGTGTTGCCATCATAATATTGTTCGGCTAAAGCAATGCCATTGCAATATGTTCGCCGTAGATGAGCTATCTGACCAGTTCGGTGTTCGTACCGACAACTCATCATATGAGATAGTATTTTGATTGAATCGCGCGCCACTCCTGTCGGCCGCGCCACAGCGGCGTCGAGTGACATCTGTTCGACCCTTGTATCTCCATAACCTATCGAAATATTCTCGTTGGATAGCGGTGAGATAGATTGCAGTAATATTGTGTAGCAGTCCCAAAAGCGTTATACGCATCCCTCGGGTAGTCGATACTGAGCAGAAACCCATGATTCGCACACAACCGAACGTCGGAGGTCGATACCGATGATCGACCTCGCAGCGTCTTCGTCAGCAGTACAGGCCGCCGCGCTTGTTGGTGCCGTTCTCCTCGAGGCGATCGTCCTCTACGTGGGATACGGCGCGCTCGAGCGAGTCGCAACGCCGGTCGTCGAACGAATCAAACACGCATAGATGGAGCCCTTTGGAATCGCACTGACGACGCTCGTACTGTTCGTGAGCTTCGGCTTCATGGTCGGCGTGCTGTTCGGCTTCTTCGGCATGGGTGGGTCGTTCCTCGTCACACCCGCGTTACTCGTGATGGGGTATCCCGCCCGGGTCGCCGTCGGGAGCGGGATGGCGTTCGTCTTCGGGACGGCCGTCATCGCGACGCTGAAACACCACGACCTGGGACAGGTCGATTACAAACTCGGCGGGCTGATGATCGCCGGGACTACCGCTGGGATCGAGGTCGGGAGTCTCTTCGTCTACCGGCTCGAGGAACTCGGACTCGCCAGCGGGGTCATCGGCGTCACATACGTCGGTCTACTGGGCGCGATCGGACTGTTCGTCACCCGGAACGCGCTCAAAAACGACGGTAGCGAGGACTCCGGTGGCGGCCACCACAAGGGCGCAGACGAAGAGATCGACCCGGATGCGATCCCAGATATCGCGAAAAAGATCCAGTCGTACCGCGTGCCGCCGATGATGACGATCGCGGGCGGCATTCAGGTCTCGCTGTGGATGGTCTTGGGCGTCGCGTTCGCGACGGGGCTGCTGTCGGGCTTCCTCGGCGTCGGCGGCGGCTTCATCCGGATGCCCGCGATGTTCTACCTTATCGGAGTTCCCGTTCCGGTGGCGGTCGGGACCGACCTGTTCGAGATCGTCTTCTCGGGCGGGTTCGGCGCGTTCACCTACGGACTCAACGGCGGCGTCGACCTCTCGATCGTCGCACCGCTACTCGCGGGGAGCGCGCTGGGCGCCCGAATCGGATCAGCCGCGACTAACATCGTCAACGAAGACGATATCAAGATCTACTTCGGGCTGATGCTCCTGGGTGGATCGATCGCCGTGGCGTTCCAGCAGGCCGGCGACTACTTCGCCGTCGAACTGTTCAACACGGTCGGCTTCGCCCTGATCCTGCTCTCGGCGTTCATGGTCAGCGGAGCCGTAATCTACAGTACGATCACGACGATTCGAAAGCAGTCGAACGCGGCCGCAGCATCCGCAGACTGAGACGAACGACTGTTATCATTTCTGTCTCAACCGCGAATCGCCCTGCAGTTGTACCGAGAGGTCGGTACAGCTGCCGTACAACGTCGTTGTCCTTCCTTGAGCCGCGATTGCGCGGCTCATCGAGATTGCACAATATCCACACAACCCTTATACCGGTGCGGCTCCTACCGTGAGATAGTAAAATGGCTAACTCAATGGCAGAGCAACTACAGCAGGATATGGAGTGTGAAGGGCTGCTAGAGTGCATCCACGGTCTCAAACAACTCGATAAGGACTGTTTCCGGGTAATGGTTGAAAGCGAAGAAGCGCTAACGATCGACGAAGTTGCCGAACAGGTCGACCGGGAGCGGTCGACCGCATATCGATCGATCCAGCGGTTGCTCAAGAGCGGTTTTATCCAGAAAGAGCAGATTAACTACGAGCAGGGTGGCTACTACCACGTCTACTACCCCACAGACCCGACCCAAATCGCGAACGATATGCAGCGAAAGCTGAACGACTGGTACGCGAAAATGGGACAACTCATCCAGGAATTCGAGGACAAGTACGAACACGCCGAAGCTGACACCGAAATCCCCGCCCAGTAACGGAATCGAACGGCGACACTTTCAGTTCAATACGACGTTTATTGCCCCTGTCGTATTCTGATTTCTCGATCGGCGGAAATCCAGCACCGGATTCTTGTCAAGACGCTAAGTCTACTACCGATTTTGGTCCGGTGCCGACGTCAAGCCGTCTGAATTTGGTCCGACCAAGCGTGAGATCCGCCACCCACGATGTTTTAAGTTACCCAAAACAAATTTCTTATTTTGATAAGTTACTTTGCTGGCGCTATCATACGTGATGTATGGCAGTGGCGGAAAATCTCACCATCGTATTCGTCGCGGGCTTTGTAACCGCCCTCGCAACGGGACTTGGGGCGGTACCGTTCTTCTTCGTTGACGACTTTAGCGATCGATGGAACGTCGGCCTATGGGGCGTCGCATCAGGGATCATGGTGACAGTATCCGTATTCGGACTCGCCGACGAAGGGCTCGCGTACGCTTCGAGCGGATTTCCGACGCTACTGGTCGGTGGAGTACTTGCGGGTGTCATGCTGGTCGAAGTTTCCGATCGAGTTCTCGGTAGTGTTGATCTCAGTAGGACGAATCACCACTCCGGAGACAAGCACCACGGAGACGAGTACGACGGAGAAGCGTCCGACCCTGCAGAAGTACGGGTGAATGGCACCGGTCACGGACACAGTTCCGATGACCCACCGCTCGAGGCCACAGTATTCGTCGAGGGAGACCTGAAGAAACTCGTGCTCATTCTCGGCATCCTCACGGTCCACAGCTTTCCTGAGGGCGTCGCAGTCGGCGTCTCGTTCGCCGAATTAGGACTGGAAGGAGGTCTCTCGATACTCGGGGTTTCGATCCCGCTGCTCGCAGTGTTTATGACGATCGCCATTTCGATCCACAATATTCCGGAGGGGACCGCCATTGCCATCCCGATGCGGGCGATGGGGCTCTCTAACTGGCGGATGGTCGGCGCAGCGATCTTCTCGAGCCTCCCCCAGCCCATCGGTGCGGTGATCGCGTTCGTGTTCGTCTCATGGGCCGAGACGTTCCTGCCCTTCGGCTTCGGATTCGCCGCTGGCGCGATGGTCTACCTCGTCGCGACGGAGTTCATCCCTGAAGCGCTGGAAACTGGCGCGGACCTGCCGAACCGCGGTCGCCGCGAACTCCTCGTCGGATTCGGAGCCGGCGTCGTGGCAATGTTACCCATCCTGCTCGTCTGAACTGCGGTTCAGTGGCGACTGCATCCCCAATATTAGCGACGAACGATTTACCATCCCGGTCGTCGGTGTGACTTTAATCCGGTTGGTCGTGGTCAGTCGGCGTATGGACACAGATACTACGGAGTTCGACTTTCTCGTAATCGGCTCGGGATCGGGACTTGACGTCGCGAGCGCCGCTGCGAGTCGCGGCCTGTCCGTCGCAGTCGTCGAGAAGGGAGCGCTCGGCGGTACGTGCCTCAACCGTGGCTGTATCCCGTCGAAAAAACTGTTGTACCATGCCGAGGTAATGGAGACCGTCGAACATGCTGATGAGTTTGGCATCCACGCCGACGTGACCGGTGTTAACTTTGCCAACATCGTCCGCGAGGTCAACGAGGACGTCTCAAGCAGCGCCGAGTCGATCCACCACGGGTTGCGAACTTCGAGTCAGCACACGCTACTCGAGGGCGAAGGCCGGTTCATAGATGACCGGACGATCGAAATCGTCGATGGACACGACGCTGGGAAGCAAGCTCGAGCCGATACGGTCCTCGTGGCAGCAGGGGCGCGACCGGCGATTCCGCCGATCGACGGGATCGAGGATGTCGACTACATCACCAGCCGAAAGGCGCTCCAGTTGGAGACGCCACCCGATCACCTCGTCATCGTCGGCGGCGGCTACATCGCGGCCGAACTCGCACACTTCTTCGGGACGTTCGGCAGCGACGTGTCCATCGTGGGCCGTCGCCCGCAACTCCTCCCAACGGCCGACGAGGACGTCGCGGCCGCATTCACCGAGCGCTACGCCGATCGCTTCGACGTCTACACGGGGTACGAGGCCGTCGCGGCCTCGCAAGGAGACGACGAGGTGACTATCGAAGCTCGAGCGTATCCGCCGGCATGGGACGATGCGGACGGACGCAACGACGTGGCCGTGACCGGCGACACGATACTCGTCGCGGCAGGCCGACGACCGAATTCCGACCGCCTGAACCTCGAGGCGACCGGCGTCGAGACCGACGAGCGCGGATTCATCGAGACCGACGCGTATCTGCGCACGACGGCCGACGGGATCTGGTCGCTGGGCGACATTGTCGGCGAGTACCTGCTGAAACACAACGCGAACCACGAGGCTCGAACCGTCGTTCGGAACCTATTCGGTGACGAACTCGAGGCGGTCGACTACACCGCGATGCCGTTCGCCGTCTTCGGCTCGCCGGAGGTTGCGGGCGTCGGGGCACGCGAACAAGACCTCCGCGACGCCGTCAACGAGTACGCTACCGCGACTCACCGATACGAGGACACGGCCCGCGGCAAGGCGATGAAGACGGAAGGGTTCGTCAAGGTCCTCGTCGAGCCGACCGGCAAAATTCTGGGCTGTCACATCGTTGGCCCCGAGGCGTCGAACCTGATCGAGGAGGTCGTCGTCGCGATGAAAGCGGGGACGGGAACCGTCTGGGACATCCGCGAATCAGTGCATATCCATCCCGCGCTGTCGGAAGTAGTCGATCGGGCATTCTCCGGACGGTTCACTCGACGCGGCGCGGGCGCACACGAGCACGACCATCACCACGGGCACGAACACCACGATCACGAATGAGGAATGCAGCCGTCCGGCGGCGCGATCGGAGTGAGCAAGCGGCGGACCGAGGTCAGTGGATGTGGCTCTGGACGGGCGCGTTACTCGGCTGCGTGCGCCTCGAGCGCGTCCACGAGCGATTCGGCGGGCTGAAAACCATCATCGAAACGAGCGACTTCCTCGCCGTTTCGCAAGACGACGAGCGTCGGCACACTCTGAACGCCGAACTCGGCGGCAAGATCAGGAACGAGGCCGGCGTTCACCGTCGCCACGGCGCCTGGCGCGCTACGTGCGACAGTCCCGAGCACCGGCTCCATCGACGCACAGATGCCGCAACCGGACGTGACGAACTCGAGGAGGACGAGGTCGTGGTCCTCGAGTAGGCTCTCGTACTCGGCGGCGTCATTCAAGGCTATGGGTTTTCGCAGTAACTGGCCGTCGGTTGGCTCCGAAGCGGTCGGTTCGGTCATCGTCATCAATACGGTTCGAGCGCATATGAGTGTTTTGCGTAGAAACCACAATACTATCTAATCACGTCGAGCGACAATGACGGTGACGGAATACTGGCACTCTCACAGAGGTATACAACGGTTTTTGGGTTACAGCTCGCACTGACCGATGAAGGCCGTCAACTGTACCATGACTTCGACTAGTAATGCGGGTGACGAACCGTCGATAACCACGATCGAAGGGAAAAACGATACGAAAACAGCACTCACGGATCTCCGGATTATTCCGGACACTATTACTGCTATCTGTGACGCTCCGATATTGCGATCTATGCCATACTATCCGCAAGATACACCCTAAATCGTAATAATTCGTGTTTACCGCTGTCCCGAGACAGGAGGATTTTCGCCGACTTACATAAGGGAATACATCCGCCCCGTCAATGAAATTGAAACGGCGACGTCACGTCGTCTCTCTCCGCTTTCGAGCCAGTATGAGTTCCTCAGAACCCACAGTCGACGTCGAACAGTTCGTCACGAATCTCTTTGCGTTCCGCTACCGCGAGGTGACGATGGTCGTCGCGACGCTGGCCGTCCTCGTCGCCTCGATGGCGTTCTTCCCCGGGTTCGAGAACGTCGAGGACGGTATTCAGTCCGATCTCTCAGGCGGATTGCTCGCCGGGATCGTCCTGGTCGCGATCGTCGCCGGCGCTGTCAAAGGGATGACCGGTTTCGGCTACTCGCTCATCATGACACCGATCGTCGCGTCCGTGATCGATCCGACGGTCGCCGTCGTCGTCCTAGCGATTCCGCCGTGGATGCTCAACATGTTCCAGATCGCCGAAACCGGAACGGGACGGGCGTTCGTTCGCGAGGAGTGGGCGCTCCTGTTGCTCGCCGTCGTCGGAACGGTCATCGGTGTCGCGGCGCTGGCGACGTTCAGCGCCGGCCCTGTCGTCGCGTTCGTGATCGGCCTCATTCTCCTCGGCTACGTCGCCTTCCAAGTCGCACAGAACTTCGTCACGGTTGAGGAAGCACACCACCCGTTTGCTCTCGGCACCGCCGGATTCTTCCAAGGTTTCTTGCTTGCGTTCGCGAATCTTGGGCCACTGCTCCCGGCGTATTTCCACACCTTCGAACGGGACACTGAGCGATACATCGGCGGCCTGTCGATGGTACTCGGGACGATCTTCACGGTTCGGATCGTCCAGATGGCGCTGTTCACCGATCTCCTGACGACCTACCGACTCTGGCTCGGCTCGGTGATCGCCGTCGTCACCATCGTCGGTCTGCTGCTCGGGACGTACCTCCGGCGCCTCGAGTTCGACGAGCGGACGTTCAACCGGTTCGTCGTCGGACTCCTGTTCGTCATCTCGCTCAATATCTTCCGAAACACCGTTCCGGCGCTGTTCCTCTAGAACGCCGATCGATGCCGAATTCCCGTCTGCGTTGGTACCGGTTTCAGCTACGACGTCGCTACCGCCTCGAAGTCGTCGACCAACTTCGACGTTGCAATCGTTGCCCCGTCTGGATATGCGCGTTCGACAAGTCCGCGCTCGTTGACGAGAAAGATGTAGGCAAAGTGCGGGAACATGTACTCGAGGTCGTCGTACTTCTCGGCGTCTCGCTTCTCGATCGGGAGTCCGTACTGGTCGGCGACGATCGATTTTGCGTCTTCATAGCGTTCGGGCCGCAGGAAGTGCCAGTTTCCTGCCTCGAGGTCGACTCCCTGCTGATCGGCGTACGTTCGCAACACGTCCGCGGTATCGCGTTCGGGGTCAAACGTCATCGCGAGGAACGCAGCACTGTCACTGTATCCTTCCTCGGCCGCGACTTCCTGCGCACGTCGTAGCCGGAGTATCAGCGCAGGACAGACGCCGTCGGGACAGGACGTGTAGAAGAACGTCACCAGCATCGCTCGCTCACCCTCGTACTGATCGGTCGAAACGGTCTCACCGGTCAGGGGAGCCGGGACGCTCGCGGTTGGAAATTCGTCACCGTAGCTTGGATGCGTTGCCTCGCTCAAGTCGCGTTCCGGCGGCTCAAGGATCATGTCGCCGTCGTCGCCCGCGATGGAGAGAGTGTCCAAACAGCCCGCAGTGGCGGCAACGCTCGAGGCAGCAATCGACCGGAGATACAACCGTCGGTTCATAGATCAGTCTTTTGGCGCCACGTCTAAATCCGAAGCGGCGATTCCGTGAGTCGGAAAATCGTATCCGACGTCGATACAGCCGGATGGATACCCGTCTTTGGAGTGCGCTACGTCGGTGAATAGGCCGTTCGGACGTCGCTTCGATCACTTCGTCAGCGACAGGAGCACGAGCAGCATCCCGCTCGAGACGATGACCGCCTGCACGAGGGCGGCGGACGCGATCGTTGTCCCGAACACGTGGTAGATGAGTCCCTCGCAGATCGCCCCTGCGCCGATGAAGACGAACCCGCCAGAGACGTACAGCATCGGCGTCTGCCCGCTCCGACGGTAGCCGTGGTACGCCAGGTACGCGACCACGAGGCTGAGGACGAGTGTGATCAGCTTGGCGAGCAGGAACGATGTCTCCATCAGTCCTCACCTCGGAGATCGCTCCAGAGAGACGTAAAGTTATCCGCAAGTTCGTCGCGCGTCTCCAGCGTCAGCGAGAGCTGCCCGTCGGAAATCTCGACGTGAAGTTCCTCGAGCGACGTTTCGAACTTGCTTCGGTGGGAGCCGTCAGCGTCGACAGTGTGGTGCTCCTCAACGAGTCCGCAGTCTTGCAGCCTCGATACCCGACGATAGATCGTCGTGAGTGACGCGTCGCACTCCTCGCTGAGCGTTTTCGCGGTCTTGGGCCCGTTATCTGCGGCAAGAAGTATCTTTCTGGCGTACTCGTCCGCGAGGATCTGGAAGATTTCCGCCGAATCCGAAGCGCCTCCGTGTTGCACACGATACATCCCGTCGTTCACCGGCAAATAGGCCACGATTTGCTGACTCAGCAAATCACCGCGACCGTCTTGTATTCGGATCTTGGATCATCGCGCCTACCGCGACTCTTCGTTCACTTCGGTTCTCGGCGGCAACCATAGGGTGTCGAACCAGAACGCCTCGATCGCTCGAACGATGGTCACGAACGCATCTCGATCGGTCGGCTTTCCAACGAACGCGTTCGCGTTGTACGAGTACGCTTGTTCGATTACGTCGTCGTCGGTTCGCTGAGTAAAGACGAGTACGGGGATTCCGGTACACGCAGTCTCAGTATCGAATCGAGCGAGGAACGTTCGCCAATCCATCTCCGGGAGGTCGATGTCGAAGACGACGAGATTCGGTCGAACGCAGTCAGGATCTTCTCCGCATTGTCGCAGCAAATTGATCGCTTCGCCTCCGCTAGACACTGTCGTGATGTCGTTCGCGATCGTCTGATCCTCGAGCGCCTCGAGAAAAAGCTGCGCGTCATCAGGATTCGAATCGATAAGCAGCGGGTGCGGACGTGGTTGGTTCGATATCATTCTGCGGTATACACGGTATACGGACTTTGTGGAATGATGGGTTCGGTGGGCAATAGCGTTATCGCCTCGATCGGTATCCAAGTAACACACATTACGAGAGACAGGTCGGACACGACCGGCTGTGGCGGACGTAGATCAGTCCCGCTAGCAACGTTACCGAGAGAGCGCCGAGGAGCGGCCGCAACGGATCGAAGTACGTCATGAGTGCGGACGAACTGAACAGCGCGAGCAGGACGACGTTACAGATTGGACAGCCGACGGCCAAGAATCCGCCGACGAGACCCCCGAATGCCAACCGGTCCTCTCCGATCACGCTGTTATTCTCGCTCCCGTCGACATCCTCGGCGGTTGGGGAATCGGCGTCGGCAGTAGTGATCTCGGTCGCCGACCGCTGTGCGACGTAGATGCCTGCCAGCAGCGCCGTCAGCGTCAGGAACAAGTAATCAATTGGCGTCCGCGGGACCATCCGAACGTACAGCGGGTTCGGAATCAAGCCGGTAACGAGCCCGAACAGCAGGAACACGCCTATTCCAGCAACCACCCCGTACGCCATCGCCCGTCGATCGGCCAGGATCGGCCGGACGAATTCGGTCCCCTTCATTTCGTGCCCTCCGCTGCGATCGCACATCGTTCGGGATGGCCCGTCCGTCCGAGGAAGAACACCAACAGCACGAGGCCGCCGATGCGAAGCAAAGCGCCGTCGTACGGCAGCGCTGCGAGGCCGCCGGCGAACCCGAGGAAGCCGAGGAGACCGGCGCCACAACTCGCACAGCCCGACGCGAGGAGCCCGGGAACGACCCCGGAGAGGTCAGTGAGACTCGAGAGGCCGATGAACCGGAGCTGAGCGGCGGCGTTGACGACCGCGACACCGGAGAGCAGAGCGTAGAGGACAATGATTCCGAGTCCGGTCCAGCCGTCGGTGCGGTACACCGTCTCCGTGAGCGAGACGACGACGTACTCGAACCAGTGGAGACCGTCGCCAAGCATCTGGAGCGAGAATCCCGGCATCGTACTCACGATCAGGAGGACGTATATGGCGACCGTCACGAGCACCAGTCCGATCGTCCCTCGCCACGTCTCGAACGGGTACGAGGCCGCTTCAAAGAGGTTCATCAGATACCCCTTGAACGAATCGCGCGTGAACATTCGGTCGAATTGATGCGGGGACGACTCAAATCACCGGCTCCGATTTGCTAGCTCAGCAAAACGCGATCGGCATATCTACGCGATAATGACGAAGACAGCACGGTCACTTCCGGTCGATGAGATCCGAACGTGACACAGACGATAGTCAGTCTCGACGGCGACTAGATGCTCGAGGCCTGACCCGTAGCCATCGCGGACGGACAAACACGAATACCACCTCGAGCGAATCGCCGACGCGTCGCGTCGTCGCTGGAGTAGTTTATTTCTGGACCAATACTCGTCGTCAGTCCTCAGTATCGTCGTCACCGTTCGAGACTACCCGGAACGGGCGCATCATGTCATAATCTTCGTGCTCGATCATGTGGCAATGCCACATGTACTCGCCCGTCTGGTCGTTGAACAGCCCCTCGTACTCTCCGAAGTGGACGAGGACGTGAACTACTTCCCCGGGGTCGACGGTGACCACGTCGTTCCAGCCCAGTTCGTACGGCTGGGGCGACTCGAGCGAATCTGGATTGACGCCGTCCGTCTCCGAATCGTAGTCGCTCAGCGGCTCCCGGCCCAGTACATGGAAGTGGACGAGGTGAAGGTGCATCGGATGAGACATGGCGGTGTTGTTGGCGAGGCTCCAGATTTCGGTCGTCCCGAGCTCCGGTTCCTCGGTGACGGGGTCGTCGAGCGCGTACCCCAACGGCTGATCCCGGTTCCCGAGGAGGTGTTTCATCCGTCCGTACTCGTCGCTTCCCGGGGCCAGCGTGAGGTGTCGGTGTCGATCGACCGACTCGATCGGCAGATCGGGGACATCGGTCAACGCGTCGGGTAGCGTCTCGGACTCCTCGCCAGTCTTCGAGTCCGCGACGTCGACGAGCATGATTTCCGGAAGCGGCTTCGTCTCGTCGCTGTCCTCGAGAGAGCCGCGGTACAGCGACGGCGCGTCGTTGTGGAGAAGCACCGTCTCCCCTGCGTAGTCTGAGAAGTTGACGACGACGTCGGCACGCTGTCCTGGACCGATCTCGAGGCGGTCGTCGAGTTCGACCGGTTCCGAGAGGAGACCGCCGTCGTTCCCGATCTGGACGAACGATGGGCCGTCGCTGCCAGTCTCGGCTGACGACTCGTCGTACTCGAGTAACTTAAGGTTGTAGTAGCGGCTGTTGGACCCGTTGAGCAGCCGGAACCGATACGATCTCGGATCGACGGAGAGCCGGGGCCAGGCCTTTCCGTTGACGACCGGTACGTCCCCGTAGAACTCCGGAACAATGCTCGGTTCGGGATAGGAATCATCACCGCCTCGGTCCTCCGAAACGGCCGACGGATAGAACAACGACCCGTCCTCGTTGATGCTCCGGTCCTGCAGCACGAGCGGAACCTCATACTCGCCGTCGGGCAGCCCGAGGTTCCGCTCGCGGTCGTTCCGGAGGATATAGAACCCCGCAAGACCGGCGTAGACGTTCAATCGCGTGATACCGACCGCATGGTCGTGATACCATAAAGTCGCCGGCGGCTGGTCGTTGACATAGTAGTAGTCCTTTTTTGCGAAGCTGGGACCTGTCTTCTCGAAGTCGCGAGTAAACCACGCCTGCGCGTGGCCGTCGCTCCCGGCTTCGACGTTCCCGCCGTGGAGGTGCGTGACGGTTCGCACGCCGTCGATGTCATACGGAATCATCTCCTTGTGAACCGTCGTGTCGACGGGGAGAAGATGTTCGTCCGGCAAGTCGTTCTGCCAGCGCACGTAGATCGGCTCGCCCTGTTCGGCTTCGATGGTCGGGCCAGGGAATTGCCCGCCGTATCCCCAGACGGTGGTCGGCGGGAGGTCGCTGTGGAGTTCCTGTTCGACCTCGCTCATCTCGATCTCGTAATAGGGCTGGCCGTCCTTCGTCCCGGTCGGCTCCGCGACGCCCGGACGCGGTACCTCGTCGACCCACTTTTCAAGGTCCGGCGACGAGTGGGCGGCGACGGTCGTCGCGCTCGCCGTCTCGGTATCGGACGGCACGTTATCCGTCGTACAGCCCGCGAGGGCCGAGACTCCCGAAACGCCGGCTGCCAGAAGGAGCTTTCGCCGCGAGACACTCAATCGGGCCAGTTCAGTACGCTCGTTCACAGGCGACCATATGAACGCCCGTCGAATAGGGGGTCAGCCGATTCCTACCGGATGGGAACCGAGACGAGACGTTTGCGACCAGACCCCTATCGTGCCGGCAAGATGGATCAATATCGTCGACCGGCCGTCGTGGATCGAATGCTCAGACGGCTCGCAAACCGACGGCGACCGACTAGCCGATCGCTACCAGCCGCCGTAGCATCTCTTTGACACTTGGAATTCGGCGGTTCACGTGTACTGTATTGTGCTTCGCCGACACAGCTATCGCGATTGGCGATGTCGAGCGGCTACTCGAGAATCGTACCCAAAAGCGATGATCGACGGCGGGGCGAATAATGCAGGGTAACGACTTGAGCGCCCGCTCGCGTACGACCCGGTAGAATCAGCATGGACCTCGATCCGGAGTACATCGGTGCGTGGAAGCGACTCGACGGATCGGTCAGAGCCGATCCAGACGGAGGGGCCGACCTCGTCTGTCTCCACGTCAGCGACCTGCACGGCCAGCTCGGTCCCAAGCACCACGTCTACTACGACAATCCCGAATCGCACCCCGACTTCGACTTCGGCGACGATGATCGGATCCTCCGGCGCGGCGGCGGAATCGCGCTGCTGGCAGCGAAACTCGAGGAGATTCGCTCGGCCGCCGACGAGACGCTCACGCTGATGAGCGGCGACACGTTCCACGGGAGCGCCGAGACGACGTACACGGAGGGCAGCGCCATGCTCGAGCCGGTGAACGCACACGTCGAGCCCGATGTGTACGTCCCCGGAAACTGGGACTTCGGAAACGAGAGCGCCGAGGACGGCAGCCTCCGGAAGCTGATGGACGAACTCCAGGCGCAGATACTGGCGAACAACCTCTACGAATCGGACGCCGATGAGTTGCTGTTCGATCCCTATACGATCGAGCGCGGTGGCCTTGACATCGGAATCGTCGGGATGACGAACGTCTACGTCGATCGGATGGCGCCGGCGTTCCACGAGGGGAAGTACCGATTCGGGAAACATCCTACGCTGCTCGAGGAAGCCGCTCGAAACGCGCGCGACGACGGCGCCGACGTCGTTCTCGCGGTCACCGAGATCGGCCTCCAGTGGGCAGTGCAAGCGGCGAAAGACCTCGAGGATATCGACGTCCTGTTCAGCGCACACACCCACGAGTACACCCACGATCCGATTCTGATCGACGAGACGGAGACGCTGGTCGTCGAGTCGGGGACCGGCGACGGACTGGGACGCGTAGACCTCCGCGTCGACGATGACGGCGTCGCGTTCCGCCACGTCCTCTACTGTCTCGCCGAGGACCACGAGTACACGCCCGATCCCGATCCGGCGGCCGAACGGACGGTCGAGCGCGTTCGGTCACCGTTCTTCGGCGACGACATCAGCTTCGAGCAAGGGGACGGCACCCTCGAGCGGTCGCTGGATACGGTCGTCGGTCGAACGGAAACGTCGCTCGACCGCCAGTCGTTCCTCGAGAGCGGGTGGAACGTCCTGTTCGCCGACGCACTGCGGGAGTACTTCGGGACCGAACTGGCGGTCACTCACGGCTTCCGCTACGGACCGGCGATTCCCGCGGGCGAAATCACGCTCGAGCACCTGTACCGAGCGTTCCCGATGACCGCACCGGTAGCCCGCGGCGAAGCGTACGGGCAGCAACTGCTGAATCACATGGAAGCCTTCCTCGAGGACAACTTTACGCCGTACGTCTACGAGCAGGAGGACGGCCGGGTTCGGAACTACTCGTCGAACGTGGAGGCGGTCGTCGATCCGACCGCGAAACGCGAGCGCCGGCTCGTCGATCTCGTCGTCGACGGGGAGTCGGTCGATCCCGAAGCGCGCTACTCGATCGCGACGTTCACCCGACCCGGCGATCCCGAACGGGATCTCGGGAACTGCGGCTTCCCCTTCCGGGACGTCCGCGTCGAGGACGGCGTCGTTCCGGTCGACGTCATCGTCGACTACCTCGAGGATCACTCGCCGATCAAGTACGGAGAGACGGAACTCGTCCGGACGCCTGACGACGGCGGTCACGTCCAGAATACGCCCGCCGACGGCCCCTACCCGTACGTCCAACCCGGGGTCGATTATGCCGGCGGTGAGAAGTACTGCGAAACGCGACTGATCCCCACTAGCACTCGCTTCCCCGATGCTGGTCGAAATCCGTTTCGATAGCAACACCGTGTTCTCGGCGACTGTGTAGCACGGACGTCGCTACCGCCTCACGGATCGATACCGATTTGCTGACCCAGCAAATCGCCGGTTCCGTTACGGACGCGGGCCGGAAACGATCCCAGCAACAACCGATGTCGCTCGATCAACCATCCCGCCGTGCCTTCCTCGCCGGCTCAGTCGTAACCGTCGGCGCCGGCGGCGCCTACTATCTCACGGGATCCGACGAGACTGCACACGACATTTCCCCCTCGCTCCATTCGAGCGATGAGACGTCCGCACTGGGTATCGATCTCGCCAGAAAGCCGATCGTCGGCTCGCCCGACGCGCCGCTCGAACTCTACTACTGGACTGACTTCCAATGTCCGTTCTGCGAGCAATTCGAACGAGAGACGTTTCCGGATCTCGTTCGGAAGTACGTCGAGACTGGCGACGTTCGCGTCGTGGTGATCACGATTCCGTACTTCGGCGCGGACTCGATGACAGCCGCGGTGGCGAGCAAGTGTGTCTGGGAGCAGGTCCGCGACGACGAGCCGTCCGCCTACTGGGACTGGCACGCGGCGGTCTTCGAGCAGCAGGGCGAGAAGAATTCGGGCTGGGCGTCCGCTGAGAACCTCCTCAAGTACACCCGCTCCGTTTCCGGCGTCGACGCGGACGCGCTCGAGCCATGTCTCGCTGATCGACGGTCGGAACTCGAGAGTGAGATAAACGCGGATGTGGACCGAGCACGTTCGATCGGCGTGACTGGGACGCCGACGTTCGTCGTCTTTGATCCGGAAACCGAAACTGCCGGCTCGCTCGTCGGCGCACAGCCGCTGGAACGGTTCGACGAGGCGATCGATCGGATCGAGGACGCGTAACTGCACGGGTGTCTCGAGGCTGCCCGAACTGCGAATGAGATGGCCTGCTGGACTGGCACGGAGCGACGATCCCGATCGTCGACAGCGACGGCCCCGTCGGACGGCGCTTGCAGCAGACAGCAGTGTACACTTTTTTCACAACCACGAACATCAGATATGGCCAGCAACGGTAGCGCGTGGTTCGGGTTACACGAGCGAGTGAAACCGCTCGTTCGGGCGGGTATCGTCCTCGGGATCGGACTGGGCGGGTTCTTCGACGGAATCGTCCTCCACCAGCTCCTTCAGTGGCACCACATGCTGTCGGCCCAGACAGATCCGACGGTCCTCGCGGACCTGCGCTTGAACGTGGTCGCCGACGGCCTCTTCCACGTCGGCACCTACCTCTTCACGATCGCGGGGATCGTCCTCCTACTTCGCGCGTGGCAACGGTCGGACGTTCCGCCGTCGGGACGAGCGCTCCTCGGGTCAACGATCATCGGCTGGGGCGTCTTCAACCTCCTCGAGGGGCTCGTGAACCACCAGCTCCTCGGGATCCACCACGTCTGGCCGGAGGGACCGGGGAGCGTCCTCCTCTGGGACGTCGTCTTCCTCCTCTCGGGCGCGGTCTTCATCGTCGGCGGGTACGCCGTGATCCGGCTCGACAGACGGTCAGTTGAGGGCGCTCGAAACGAGCGCGCGACGGACGACCGCCCGACGTGATCGTGGTCCGGATCACACTCTCGATCTCGCCGGCGGGCCCGCTCACTCGTATTCGAACACGCGAGCCATCCCCCGCTCGAGGTGGTAGACGTTGTGGCAGTGAAAGAGCCAGTCGCCGGGGTTGTCCGCGCGGAAGTCGAACGTCACCTGATCGCCGTGCGGTTCGACGAGGACGGTATCCTTGACCGCGTCGCCGACCTGAAAGAAGTGGCCGTGGAGGTGCATCGGGTGGATCGCCGGACTGCGGTTTACCATCCGCACGCGGACGTGGTCGCCCTCGCTGATCTCGAGGGAATCAGTGTCTGGGTACGTCTCGCCGTCGATGGTCCATGCATCCGAGTCTGCACCGCTCATCATCCCGCCTGAGAGGGTAAAATCGAACGTCCGATCCGGCTCCCCGTCTACGTCCAGCGGCTCGAGCGCCTGGAGGGCGCCGTACTCGAGTTCGTTGCCGTCGAACTGCGGCTGGTCGGCAGAGCCGGCGTCGGACGCGTCCGCGTAGCGCAGCCTCGCCTCCGCGGGGTCCTCCTCGCCGACGACGGGTTCCCCAACGACGGCCCATTTGCCGGGGGAGTCGGCCTCGAGGATCGCGTCGTAGCGCTCGCCCATGCTCATCACGAACGAGTCCACCTCGACGGGTTCGACCGGTCGGCCGTCGGCGTGCGTGATTGTCAGCGAGTGGCCGCCGACACCGACGCGATAGGTTGTGGCGCTGCTCGGGTTAATAAATCGCAGTCGGACACGCTCGCCTTCTCCGACCTCGAAGACAGGCGGATCCGAGGGGAGGCGACCGTTAACGAGCAGTCCCTCGTACGGCGGTCGCTGATTCATCATCTGACTGCCGGGCCCCGTACCGTCGCTATCTCCGCCTGGTCCACCACCGGGGCCCATCCCGTCACCTCCTCCCTGACCGTCGCCACCGCCGGGACCCATGCCGTCGCCGTTTCTACCCGGTCCGCCACCAGGTCCCATTCCGTTGCCGTCGCCGCCAGGTCCCATTCCGTTGCCGTCGCCACCGGGGCCACGACCGTCGCCTGAACCACCACCCTCACCGGCGGGACCCATCCCGTCACCGCCTTCCGGCGGAGCTTCGATCGAATCTAGCGCCGGCTCCTCCGGGAGATAATCGTCGAACTGTAGCGTGTACTCGCGATCGTACTCGACATGCGGAGACTCCTCCTCGACGATCAGGGGGCCATAGAGCCCCCTGTCCAGTTGCAATCCGACGTGACTGTGGTAGACGTACGTCCCCGCTGGCGACGCCTCGTACTCGTACTCGAACGTCTCGTCTGACAAAACGGGCTCTTGCGTGACGTCCGGAACGCCGTCCATCGGGTTCGGCACGGGGACGCCGTGCCAGTGGACCGTCGTCCCCTCGGGCAACCCGTTCTCGAGCGAGACGCGGAGCGTATCTCCCTCGCTCACCCGGATCTCCGGCCCAGGGAACTGCTCCGCGTACAGCCACGTCTCGAGGCTCTCGTCCGCGCCGACGTCGACTTCCCCGCTTGAGGCGACCAGCGTTTCTTCCTGTGTACCGCCGTCGTCCTCCTGAGCAGGACGCTCGACGGTCGCCGATCCGATTCCGCTCGATAGTCCCGTGATCCCGAACAGCGTCGCGCCGCCGACGCGCAGTGCCTGCCGTCGCGGGACGGTTCGATCGTTCTCGTCCATCACAGAATCGCCCACGACTGCCAGGAAAAAGGAGGGGCATGACAGCGCGTGCAGATCTCGACCCGTGTCCGAGAGACGTGATCTCGAGACCTGCCGGAGACCGCGACCGCGTTCGAACAGGCCGTACGCGAGCTCACTCGAGCGCCGCGATGAGCAGGAACGTCTCGGGGCGAACGGCCTCGTGCTCGATGGCGAATCCGGCATCGCGGAGGGCCTCTGTCGCTTCGTCGGCGCTATAGCGCTCGTCGACTGGCGGCCCATCCTCGCCGGAGCCGGTCGCCGCCCAGTCGACGATCACGAGTCGGCCGTCCGGAGCGAGGACCCGCCGGATCTCGGCAATCGCCTCGTCGCTCGCGAACTCGTGGTAGGTCATCGTCGAGAACGCGGCGTCGACGTCGCTGTCGTCGAACGGCAGGTCGTTCACGTCGCTGGTCACGAGGTCGACGTTCTCTGGGACGCCCTTCTTCCGGTAGTACTCGTGCATCTCCTCCTGAACGTCGACTGCATAGACTGCGCCGGCACGGGGCGCAACGTCGTCGGTGAAGAAGCCGGTCCCGCTACCGAGGTCGGCGACGGTGTCGTCCGGTGAGAGCGACAGTGCCCACAGCAGTTCCTCGGCCGATACGAACCGGTATCGCCGTCCCGCTTCCTCTAACTTGTCCGCTCGCTCGGCATCGAACGTGTGGTATCCCATGGTTACAGTTCCTCGAAGGCTTTATCGACAAGTTCGCCGGTCTCGGCGACAATCTCCGCCATCTCCTCGTCGTCAGGAGCCATTCCGACGAGTCGCGCGATCCGCATGATCGAGACGTGGTAGACGCGCTGTCGACCCGGCTCTTCCTCCCAGATGACGACGTTACACGGGAACAGCGCGCCGAGTTTCCCGTCGGTGACCTCGAGTGCACGGTCGGCCACCGCGGGGTTACACGCGCCGAGGACGTAGTAGGGGTCGCGGTCGGCATCGACCTTTTCGTTGAGCAGTTCCGAGGGCGAAAACTCGACCGGAACGCCGAAGCCGGCATCAGTGAACACCTCGCGGACGTGTTCGATCGCCTCCTCGTGGTCCATCTCGAGGACGGTCTGCGTTTGGCCAATATCGTCCGGGTCTATCTGTGTGGGATCAATAGGAAGCATCGTTCGTGTAGAGTATTGGGTCGAATACGAAAGTCGTTTCCGGATTTCGACGTCGCCGTTTCGCCGGTTCGGAAAATCGACCAAACGCATATTCGTCTTACTTGCGGAGATTTACCTATGGATTCGGACGCTGCTTCCCGACGGACGCTTCTCGGCGTCGCAGGGGTGGCGAGCCTCTGTTGTGTCGGATCCGGCGCCGCTGCCGTTACCGGTGGCACCACCGTCGGGCTGGTTGCTGGGCTCGTACAGGGGCTCGTCGTGTTCGTCGTACTTGGTGCCGGCGCGCTGCTGTTCCGACGACGGTCCGACTGCTCGTCCTGTGATACGTAACCACCTTCGTCGACCGAAACCGTAACTGCTTGCTTCATCACTCCGTACGGCTGCCGCATCGATTCTGGAAACAGTTCAAGTGATGGCCGCTAGCAACCAGCAATCCAAGGAAGCCTAACTGGACTATGATTTCATAGTATTGGACATTCCTAGAAATACTTTAGTCGTTGTCGTCCTAACGTCAACATATGAGCGACACGTTCGTCGTCGTCGGCGGTGACGCCGCGGGAATGAGCGCCGCGAGCAAGGCGAAACGAGAGGATCCGAGCTGCGACGTGATCGTCTTCGAGAAGGGCAAGTGGGTTTCCTACGCCGCTTGCGGGATGCCTTATTACGTCAAAGGTGAGGTCGACGAACTGGACGATCTCGTGGCCGTAACGCCCGAGGAGTTCCGGGAGGAACGCGACATCGACCTACGTACGGCCGCAGAAGTTGTCGACATCGACCGCGAGGCGAGGACGGTGACAGTCAAGACGAGCAAGGGAACCGAAGAACAGCCTTACGACGACCTGCTCATTGCGACCGGGGCGAGCGCGATCGAACCGCCCTTCGATGGGCTCGGCCACGAGGGCGTGTTCACCATCCACGACATGGACGAGGCCGACGCCATCGAGGACTACGTCACCGGGCGCGACCCCGAGACCGCCGCGATCGTCGGCGGAGGCTACGTCGGCATCGAGATGGCCGAGGCGCTGTCGACCCGCGGCGTCGACGTCCACCTCTACGAGATGCTGCCCCACGTCCTCCAGCCGTTCGGCGAAGCCGTCGCCGAAGTCGTCGAAGACCACCTCCGCGAACAAGGCGTCGACCTACACCTCGAGACCGCCGTGTCGGGATTCGGCGGCGACGATCGGGTCGGGACCGTCGAACTAGAGGACGAGACTGTCCCCGCGGACGTTGCGATCGTCGGCGTCGGTGTGGCGCCGAACACCGACCTCGCCGAGCGCGCAGGCATCGAACTCGGACCGACCGGCGCGATCGCGACCGACGAGTACGGGCGCACGAACGACAGGCACGTCTACGCGGCGGGTGACTGCGCCGAGGCAACCAACGTCGTGACCGGCGAACCGGATCACGTTCCGCTGGCGCTGACCGCCAACCGCGCGGGCCGGGCGATCGGACAGACCGTCACCGGCGATCCCACGCCGACCGGCGGCACCGCCGGCACTGCGATTGTGAAGGCGTTCGAGCTCGGGGCCGCCCGGACGGGGATCGTCGACGAGGATCAGGCACGCGAGGCTGGATTCGATCCCGTTTCCGTGACGATTTCGGCGTCGACGCGCGCTCACTACTACCCCGACGGCGCGGAACTCACCGTTACGCTGGTCGCCGACCGCGAGAGCGGCAGGCTGCTCGGCGGCACCGTCGTCGGTCGCGAGGGTGCAAAACGTATCGACACGGTCGCGACGGCGCTGACGAGCGGAATGACTGTCTCCGAACTGCAGAACACAGACTTGGCGTACGCGCCGCCCTTCAGCCCCGTCTGGGATCCGATCCTCACGGCCGCGAAGGTTCTCAACGGAAAACTCGAGTGACGAGCCGATGACGACGATGACAGACAACTCCGGCGAGCTTGAGGCCTACATCGCCGACCACCGCGCGGACCTGATCGACCTCACGCTCGAGTTGCTGGCGGTCGACACGACGAATCCGCCCGGCGATACGCGCGAGATCGTTTCACTGCTCGAGGAGTACCTGTCGGGGCTTCCGGTCGAGGTCGAGCGCTTCGCGGTCGATCCGGCGAAGCCGAACCTGCTCGTAACGCTGCCGGGCGCGAGCAATCGAACGCTACTGTACAACGGTCACCTCGATACGGTACCCTTCGACGCCGACACGTGGTCGTACGATCCGCTCGGCGAGCGCGTCGACGACCGAATCTACGGGCGCGGTGCGACCGATATGAAGGGTGCGATCGCCGCGATGCTGTTCGCGATCCGCGCGTTCGCCGAAACCGACACCGAACCGCCTGTCGACCTCGCGTTCGCGTTCGTCAGCGACGAGGAGGTCGGCGGCGAGGCAGGGCTTCCCGCGTTGCTCGAGGCCGACCGACTCGACGCCGACGCCTGCGTCATCGGCGAGCCGACCTGCGAGAGCGACCGCCACTCGGTGACGGTCGCCGATCGGGGCAGCATCTGGCTGACGCTCGAGGCGACAGGCGAGGCCGCACACGGCTCGCGGCCCGTGCTCGGCGAGAACGCCATCGACCGGCTCTACGACGCGGTCGGGATGCTGCGGGAACGATTCGGTACGCGGCGGCTCGAACTCGAACCGACACTCGAGCCGATCGTCGACGAATCGATCGCGTTCTACGAGCCGACGATGGGTGCCGAGACCGCCCGTGAACTGTTCGAGATGCCGCCGATCAACCTCGGCGTTCTCGAAGGTGGGGACGCGATCAATAGCGTGCCCCGGTCGGCCCAGGCGGAGATCGATATTCGATTGACCGCCGGCGTCCGGACACCCGACGTCCTCTCGGAGATCCGGGAGTGCGTCGCCGACTGCGATGGGATCACGGTCGCCGACGTCTCCTGGAGCGTCGGTACCGCCGAACCGATCGGCAGTCCGCTCGTCGAGGCCGTTGTCTCGAGCGCCCAAGCGACGACCGGCGAGCGTGTGTACCGCCGGAGCGCGACCGGCGGTGGCGACGCGAAGAGACTTCGTAACGCCGGCATCTCGACGGTGGAGTTCGCGCTCGGGACGGATACCGTCCACGCGGTCGATGAGTACACGACCGTCGATGCACTCATCGGGAACGCAACGGTGTACGTGCGTCTGCCCGAAGTATGGACGTCTGCAGTTGACGAGACGAACCTGTCCGATCCCCGTGCCTCAGCGTGGGATTCGGGAAACGCTTAACCCACGATAGTTCTTATTTGTGGGTATGGAGCACAATATTGGATGGAAAGATCAGATCGCCCGCACGGTCGGCGGTGCGGGACTGGCTGCCGTCGGTATTGCAGCGCTCAGCGGCGCGCTTGATGTCGGAACGACGCTCGGTGCCGTCGCGCTGTTGATCGGGGGCATCCTCCCGGGGACGGCGCTGACTCGAACCTGCCTCCTGTACCGAATTCTGGGAGTCGATACCGCCGCATAACCAAACCATGGATACGGAACGATTCCAGAACACGGGACAACCGGATTGGGACTGGTGGGGAAGACTGTGGCCGACGCCGGGGGCGACACTCCGCCGCTTGGGAGTCACCCCTGATCAGACGATCGCGGAGGTCGCCTGCGGGAACGGCTACTTCGCGCTCCCCGCGGCCCGGATCACGGATCCCAACCCGGTCTACGCACTCGACCTCGAGGAATCCCTACTCGAGGAGTGTATCCACCTTGCCGAACGACAAGAGATCGAGAACGTCGTCCCCATTCACGGCGACGCGCGACGGATGTCTCAGTTGCTTCCGGAGCGAGTCAACGTCGTTCTAGTCGCGAACACGTTCCACGGCGTCGATGACAAACGGGCGTTCGTCGAAGAGACAGCAGAATCACTCCGACCGGGCGGACGGTTCGTCGTCGTTAACTGGCACGATCGGCCGCGCGAGACGACCACCGTCGCGGGTGAGCCGCGGGGGCCGCCGACCGACCTGCGGTTGTCGCCCGACGACGCAGCGGCCGCCGTGCTAGAGTGCGAGACGTTTACCCTCGAAAAACAGATCGAACTTCCGCCCTATCACTACGGGATGCTATTCGAACGGACGGCAGGTGAGTCGACAACCGGGGGCCGGTGACTGGTATCCGTCGCCCGATACCGAAATGTGCGTTCGGCCGCCGGAACAGTATTTCATAGTGAACCCAAGATTATTACTATCTGATTCCGTAGGGAGAGGTATGCAACCGAGTACGTCGATGACGCCGACCGAACTCCGAGCGGACGTTCCCGCGCTACAGGAGGGTACCTATCTCAACTTCGGCGCTCACGGGCCGAGTCCGAAATACGTCGTCGATGCCGCCGACGAGTTCGTCCGCGAGCACGAGTACGAGTCGCCGATCAGGGACCACCCCTACGAGACGGCGTTTCGAGCCTTCGACCGCACTCGAGAGGTAGTCGCGTCGTTCGTCGGTGCCGATCCCGATGAAATCGCGCTCACTGAGAGCACGACGGCCGGGATCAACGCCGTCGCGAACGCGATCGACTGGCAGCCCGGCGACGTCGTCGTCAGGACGGACCTTGAGCATCCAGCCGGCACACTCCCGTGGCAGCGCCTCGAGCGGGAGGGCGTCGAGGTTCGCGTCGTCGAGACGGCGAACGGACGGATCGATCTCGAGCGGTTCGCCGAGGCCGTCGCGGACGCCAGGCTCGCCTGTTTCAGCGCGGTCACGTGGACTCACGGGACGCAGCTTCCGGTGGCGGACCTGGTCGAGATCGCCCACGAGCACGACGCGTTCGCACTCGTCGACGCCGTGCAGGTCCCCGGCCAGCTGCCGATGGACGTTCGAGAGTGGGGTGCCGATGCAGTCGCCGCCGCCGGACACAAGTGGCTCCTCGGGCTGTGGGGCGGCGGCTTCCTCTACGTCAACCGCGATGTCGCCGAAGGTCTCGAGCCACGGACGGTCGGCTACCGGAGCGTCGAGACGCCGACGGCGGAGCCGTTCGAGTACGCTGCCGGTGCACGCCGGTTCGAAGTCGGATCGGCGAATCCAGCGCCGCACGTCGCGCTCCGGGAAGCAATCGACGCGATCGGCGATGTCGGGATCGACCGGATCGAGAACCGCATCCGCCGACTGGCCGGACGGGTGGCTGACGGCGTTCCCGACAGACGACTCCTGAGTCCGTCGGAGCCGGAGTCGGGACTGGTGACCATCGATGTGGACGACCCAGCTGCGACAGTCAAACGCCTGTCCGCCGACGAGATCGTCCTTCGTGCGCTCCCGCGGCCGAGCGCTGTTCGCGCCTCCGTCCACGCAGTCAATACCGCCGGGGACGTCGATCGACTGCTCGAGGGGCTGGAGCGCGAGTGTTAGAACGAAAGCGGCCGAGCGGAACTCACTCGATTCGAACGTCGAGTCGGGTCGGACACGACCGGATACGGGTCGTTTCCGGCGAGTACTCGATCACGCCGAACGCATCGATCATCGGGAGGTGAACGTGGTGAAGCGAACACGCCACGCGGGCGACGGTCTCGTCGTCGACCGCGTCCGCGCCGCGTTCGCGGGCGGCGATTCCGGACGCGAGTTCGGTCAGTTCGATGGGCGGCTCCTGTCCTGAGAGGATGTCGATCGTCATTCTGCGTCGGTCGCTCCCGAGCAGCCGACACCAATCGCTCTCGGTCGGTTCGTTCGCGCCGGCGGATTCGCGTGTAGGGGAACTCATCTGGAAGCGTATCCGTTACTCAGAATTCGGTCGTCCGTAAGGACACAGTAAAATTACTTCGGCTCGACACGGTGAGGTGGTCGCCCGTGCTGCAGTACGGAGCCGTCCTATCGGCCTTGAACCGGCAGTGAACCGGCGGGCCACGGACTGGCCTCCGCCGGCGGAGGCTTGACAACAGTGCGGCCCCACTCTCGTTCTAATGGCCGGGCAATCCTTGACCGACAGTCTTCGGGAGACCCTCGCTCTCTTCGACGGCTCGGGAACGCCGCGGACGACCGCGGAGCTCGCTGACGACCTCGAGATCGGTCGCCGGAGCACCTACGAGCGCCTCGAACGACTCGTCGAGCACGGTGAACTCGAGACCAAACGCGTCGGCGCGAGCGCCCGCGTGTGGTGGCGTCCGCGGTCGTCGGCCGAGACCCCTGATTCTGCATCCAATACGGGAATTCGGCCGATTCAGGACCGGTCTGGGTCGATCGTTGGTGAACTCGAGCAGTGCGCGATCTGTCTGCTCGATTCGAACGGCCGCGTCCGCACCTGGAACGCAGGCGCCGAACGTATCACGGACTCCGCTGCCGGCGCCGCGCTGGACGAGCACATCTCGACGTTCTACACTGCAACGGACCGACAGGCGGACGGTCCCGAGGCGACGCTCGAGACCGTCGCGGAAACGGGAGCGGTCGAAACGGACCAGTGGCGCGTTCGAGGGGACGGTTCGACAGACTGGGCAGCCGTCACCGTCGAGGCGATCCGCGACGGCAGTGGTAACCTTGAGGGATTCGCGGCGGTCCTACGGGACGCAACCGAGCAGCGGGAGACGGAGCGCCGCGAGACGGTAGAGCGACTCCGCCGCCAGCGCGAGCAACTCGAGGCGCTCAACACCCTCAACGATGTCGTTCGAGAGATTATCGACGCAATTACCCAACGGTCGACTCGAGAAGAGATCGAGCGGGTCGTCTGTGAGCACCTTGCCGCGACGGAGTCGTATCTCTTCGCCTGGATCGGCGACGTCGACGTCACCTCCCAGACTGTCGTTGGGCGGACCGAAGCCGGTGTCGACGGCTACCTCGACGGTATCTCAATTTCTGTCGATCCGAACGACGAACGGAGTAACGGTCCGACGGGAAGAGCGATTCTGAAACGCGAGATCCAGACCACGCAGGACATCCGCGCCGACGACAGGCACGATTCCTGGCGGAGCCACATCGAGGAGTACGGCTTCCGGTCGTCGGCCGCGATACCGATCGTCCACGAGGATACAGTCTACGGTGTGTTGAACGTCTACGCAGAGCGACCCCGAGCCTTCGAGGGTCGCGAACGAGACGTGATTAGTCAACTGGGGGAGGTCGTCGGTCACGCCATCGCGGCGGTCGAACGCAAGCGTGCTCTGATGAGCGACACCGTCGTCGAACTCCAGTTTCGAATCCGGGACGTCTTCGCTGCACTCGATGTCGACACACCGACGACTGGCACTATCACGCTCGATCACATGGTCCCCATCGAAGACGACGAGTACCTCGTCTATGGGAGCGTCACTGCGGACGCGATCGACGGACTCGAGTCGCTCGTCGAAACGCTCCCACACTGGGTGAGCGTGACGTACCGGACTGGCGGCGACGAGCGAGGATTCGAGCTTCGTCTCTCCGAGCCACCGGTCCTGTCGACGGTTGCGTCGCTCGGCGGTTCCGTCGAGACAGCCGTCATCGAGGGCGGTGACTACCTGATGACGCTTCACGCGGCACCTGGGGCAGACGTCCGACAGGTCGTCGATACCGTGCAAGAAGCGTATCCCGATGCGGAGCTGCTGAAACAACGCCAACTCCGGGTCGACACGCCCGAACGGGTCCGCGACGTACTCGCGGCGGATCTCACCGACCGTCAACGGGCAGTTATAGAAGCGACGTATCACGCAGGCTTCTACGAGTGGCCGCGGGACGCGTCCGGCAAGGATGTCGCCGAATCGCTAGCCATTGCCCCACCGACGTTCAACCAGCATCTGCGGAAAGCCCACCGAAAGGTGTTCGATTCGCTATTGTCGGGTCCCGATCGTGATCGACCGGCGGACTAACAGGACGACGTCACTGTCCCTGTTTCGTGGACGGTCGAACAACTCGAGAATGGATATTGCGTCGATCGCAACGGAAGAGCAAAATGAAGTCCGACAGCGGAGAGTGCTATCTCGCCAAGTCTCGGAAAAACACGTCAAAACGGCGGCGGGATTGTCTCGATTCTGCGCCTTGTCATTCATCTGTTTCCGTTTCGTTAGTTGTTGGCGACGTGACGGCCAGACGGCCGTCGACGAATGCGGCGACGTCGGCGGCGAATGCTTCCACTTCGTTCCAGTCCGTGAATTCGACGTCACCGGACGTCTCCAGCTCCGGCATATCGGACATGGTTCGCTTTGCAATCTGTTTCATCATCAACCGTTTGAGGAACCCGTACTTCGAGTACCGTAACGCGCCTCCGAAGAGGCCGATCCGATCCGGGTGCCAGTCCGTCTTCTCAATGAACTCCTCGACGTACGTTGCGGCTTGCGCTCGGCCCTCCTCCGTAGCGGATGCGAGGGAGACTTGGAAAAACGCCGTCGGCCTCGTCGAAAGCACGTCGCGATTTGACCGCGCGAAACCGACGATCGCCGACTGCTGTTGGCCGGCGTGGATCGACGCCCCGACGAGAACCGCATCGTACTCACGGAGCGCGAGATCCGCCGGACGGTCGTTGATATTCATCGTCGACGTGTCGTGACCGAGGTCTTCGAAGACAGCGGCGATTCGCTCCGCGACGGTCGCCGTCTGGCCTTCCCCGGTCGCGTATATCACGAGGATCACACTCATAAGACGACCGTGTGCTACCTCGAGCAGAAGCTTAAATCACACACCCCGGACTGAGGCTGTATTACTCGATCCGGCTAATTCAGTATACGACGTTCGAAAACCGGGCGCGTTGTTTCGAGTGCTGTAAGTATCAAAATCGCTAGTGATGGGGTCATTTTTCTCCCTTCACGTCGGAGTTGGCAGCGATGTCCGAGCGAATTCTCGTTCCCGTCGACGGGTCGCCGCTGTCGAAGCGCGCACTCGAGGTGGCGTGCGACGAGTACGGCACGGCCGAGATCACGGCGTTGCACGTAATCGATCCGACCGAGCCGGGGTACAGTATCTTCGGTGCCGAGTACGATCCGACGACGGCGCCGCGATACGGCTCCGAAGCGTGGTACGAACGTGCTGAAGAACTCGCAGACGAACTGTTCGAAGAGTTGCACACGGTAGCGGACGAGTACGGCGTTTCGCTTCGAACCGAGACGGTCGTCGGTCGGCCAGATCGAGAGATAATTTCGTACGCGACTGACGCAGACGTCGACCAGATCATCCTCGGGAGTCATGGCCGAAGCGAAGAATCGCGGCTCCTGCTCGGCAGCGTCACCGAGGCGGTCGCGTTCCGCTCCCCGGTTCGAGTTTCGTTGATACGCTGATACTTCCACCCAGAAGCGACGAACGCCCTCCGCCGATTTCAGTCCGACAGTATCATTCGCGGTCCGGTTCGAGACTCGGAGGGAGCCCTTGATGTTTGATCCCGGTCTGTTCTTCGATACGGAACTCGTAGATGCTGAGTTCGCCCGATAGGGCGGCCGACTCCAATACTGCCGGTCGCCAAACGTCGCTCAAACGCTCTTCAAGCGCTTCCCATTCCGCTTCGGGAACGGGGGTGAGTTGGCCGGTCAAGAGGACGCTCTCCCAGTTGTACATCGTATCGACCTTGTACACGAGAAATCTCGCAATATCCGTCGCTTCACTTAACTCCGCTTTCCGACTACGAGAACCGACGAGATACGTAAAATAGAGCCGTTCATCCCCGTCGTACCCGTAAGAAAGAGGGAGTAGGTATGGACCGTCTTCCGCCGGGAGGCCGAGCACGCCCGTCCGCTGGCTTGACAGGAAGCCGTTGATTTCTCCGTCGTTCATCGTCATCAACCCGTAGTCGTGTAGTTCGTCGATCGTCATACGGGGCTTCACTCGACGGCGACAAAGAAAAGTCATTCACCCGCCAATAGCAGTGTTAATAATTCCTGTTTGGGGATAGACCGTGACAGAATTGTCACGGACGATAGGTGGATTCAAACGTTAGCTATCCGATTGTGACGGTATCGATTCGAATTGGACCGCGGCCGCTTCGGGTGGGTCGTCGATGAGGACGGCTGCTTGCCCCTCAATCACGCGGTCGCCTTCTGTCCCGATCACGTCTGTAGTGAGCTGGTATTTGTTTCGGCCGTAGTCTTCGATAACCTCACAGACGGCGGTCACTCGGTCGCCGATATCGACCGGTGAAAGAAACGAGAGATTCTCCGAGACGTAAATCGTCACGCCGGGAAAGCGGGCCAGCGCAGCACTAATTAGCCCGCTAACGAGCGTTCCATGAACGATTCGCCGACCAAACCGAGTGTCACATGCGTACTCTTCGTCGAGATGAAGTCGATTCGTATCTCCACTGGCGGTAGCGAACGCCCGGACGTCCTCCTCGGTGATCGTTTTCGTGAATTCGACGCGATCGCCGACGCTGACGCATTCGTCGGAGAGGCCGACACTTTCGACTTCCCACTCGGATAATTCGTAGGCGGTATCGTGGCGGACGCGATACTCGAACGCTTCGGGCGGCGAGTAATCGAATTCATACCGCTGGAATATTTGCGGAACGTACCGGACGACGTCGTCCGTACTGACGAGTCCGACTAGTTCGTCGTCGTCGAACACGACGAGTCGAGCGATATCGTTTTTGAACATTCTCTCGACCGCGTCTCCGATCGGCGTGTCCGCAGTTACCGTCACGACCTCGGTCGACATGAACTCACGGAGGGGGCGGCCTTTCGGTGTGGTAGCCTCACCGAGAAACCGAACGAAGTCTTCATTCGTGACTATTCCGACGAGATCGCCGTTCTCGACGATAACGACGGAGCCGATCCCTTCTTCGTGGCATTTCGCTGCTGCCTCGGCCGCCGTTGCGTCCGGATGAACCGTCTGTACGGGAGAACTCATGACGTCGTTCACTCGAATTGGAAACGCCATGTACTCCGAATCCACACGCGATAATAAGAAACCCCTCCGTAGGGTCCGCCGACTGATCGGCTGCCGTCGACCGTGTCATCGACGGATAAATACGTTCAATTGTGTCCGGAAAAGTGGGCGGTTACCTCGAGGAGCAGTCCGTTCCGAACGCAGGTACCGGTGAGCTCGAGCGTCGTCAATCACCGCTGTGGAACCAATATCCGTACTACCCCCTGTTTTTGTGTACTCTCCCCGTGTACCGAATCGTGTTGGACCTAATACGCTTCCTCGAATGGTTCATGGCATCGTATTCGAGACTGGCCGATATACCAGCGTGGAGTCTATGACGGTCCAAACTCGTTTGCAGCGCTCCTCGGGTAATTCCTTCACAGTATGACCCAGTCCGATCCGGATACGACCCGTGAAAACCGCTGGCACGCGATGCCGATCGATGCCGTCTTCGGCGCCGTATCGTCCGACGAGGGGGGACTTTCGTCCGCCGAGGCGGATCGGAGACGATCGGAGTACGGCACGAACGACATTCGCGAGGCCGAACGTGCGTCGCCTCTGGATCTGTTCGTCTCCCAGTTCCAGAACCCGCTCATCTATCTCCTCTTCGCGGCGGCGATCCTTTCTCTCGGCGTCGGTGTTATGCCCGGGAGCGAACCGAATTACGCCGAAGCGGCGTTCATCGGACTCATAATCGGCATTAACGGACTGTTCGGTTTCGTCCAGGACTATCAGGCCACCCGGTCCATCGAAGCGCTTCGGGAACTCGCAAGTCCGGATGCGACTGTCCTTCGCGACGGACGAAAACGGTCTATCGACGCGGAACGACTCGTCCCGGGAGACATCGTGTATCTCGAGCAGGGAGACGCGATTCCAGCCGATGCTCGAGTACTCGACGCCGACGAGTTGCGAACTAACGAATCGCCACTCACCGGCGAAAGCACGCCCGTGGCGAAATCGAGCGACCCCGTCGGATCGGACGTGCTGCTGGCCGAGCGCAGCGACATGGTGTACAAGAACACGACCGTCGTAAAGGGTCGAGGGAGCGCGATAGTCGTCGAGACCGGTATGCAAACGGAAGTCGGCGGTATCGCAGCACGACTCGGTGTAACGGCTGACCGACGGACACCGTTTCAGACCGAAGTCGAACACCTCGGTAAACAGATCGGTGGTCTCGTCGTCTCGCTGATCGTCTTGGTCGTCGCCGTACAGTTTCTGTTCACCGCGACGGAACCGGTCGCGATCATCCTCGTCGGTATTACTCTCGCCGTCGCGGGAGTCCCGGAAGGATTACCGGCGGTCGTGACATTCACGCTGGCGCTCGGCGCCCGAGAGATGGTCGACCGCAACGCGCTCGTCAGACGGCTCCCGGTCGTCGAGAGTCTCGGATCGATCGACGTCATTGTCACCGACAAGACGGGGACAGTCACGGAAAACCGGATGACCGTTACTCGGCTGTACGCCTCCGGCGCCGTCGTCGACCCGTCGGATTTCGGATCGCAATCGGCGGATCTCGACGTCGAAGGGCGGCGGATAGCCACCAATGGCGATCGATACTCCACCCCCGCGATTGCCGACGTGCTGCGCTGCGGCGCACTCTGCAATAACGCGGACCGAATCGACGCCGACGAGTACCGCGGTGACCCGACGGAGATCGCGATCCGCCGCGCTGCGGACGAGGCGGACATCGAACCGGCCGCGGAACGGATCCGAGAGATCCCGTTTTCCTCGGAGCGAAAGCGGATGACCGTCGTCGTCGAAGACGGGGGGCCGACGGCGTACACAAAGGGGGCACCGGAAGTCGTTCTGGATCGATGCGATGCTATCCTCGAGGACGGTGACGTGCGCGAACTCACCGACGAAACGCGGGCCGAAATCCTCGACCGAACGCGGTCGTTCGCGGAGGACGCACTTCGGGTGCTGGCGTTCGCGTCGAAGACCGTCTCGAACCCGTCGGCAGACGAGGACGAGATCGAGGACGGGATGGTGTTTCTCGGTCTGCAAGGGATGATCGACCCACCTCGGGAGGGAGTCGAAGCGGCGATTACCGACTGCCGATCGGCCGGCATCCGGACCGTACTGGCGACCGGCGACAACCTCACCACGGCCGCGGCCGTCGGCGAGCAGATCGGACTCGACCCCGACGGTGCGCTCGAGGGCAGCGACGTCGCCGACCGATCGGACGCCGAATTGGAGCGAGCGGTCGAAGACATCGACGTGTTCGCTCGGGTCACGCCCGATCACAAGGTCAGTCTGTTGAACGCGCTCCAGTCCAACGGACACAACGTCGTGATGACCGGCGATGGCGTTAACGACGCACCGGCGCTCACGCAGGCGGACGTCGGGGTAGCGATGGGACAGCGCGGCACCGACGTTGCCCGGCAGGCGTCGGACATGATACTGCAGGACGATAACTTCGCCACGATTCGTGACGCTATCCAGGAGGGGCGAGGGATCTTCGAGAACGTGCGTAAATTTGTCAACTATCTCGTCTCGACCAACACCGGCGAAGTGCTGGTGGTGTTTCTCGGCGTATTGCTCGGAAGTGCACTCTTCTCGGAGCAGTTTTCGGGGACGTCACAGGCGCTAATTCTGACCCCAGTCCTGATCCTTTGGATCAACCTCATTGCGGATACGCTTCCCGCGCTCGCGATCGGTGCTGACCCACACGCAGCGGGACTTATGGATCGCCCACCGCGACCCGCGGACGAAGGGGTGATTAACACTCGCGTACTCGCGTCGATTTTGACGATCGCCGTGCTATTAGCGCTGACCGGTCTCGGTATCTTCTTTTACGCTCTCGACCGCACGGGGTCGCTCGTTCGGGCGCAGTCGCTTCTGTTTACGTTCATCGTCGTTGGTGAGCTGATCCGGATCCAGGTTATTCGATCGCGCTACGACCAGACGCTCCGATCGAACCCGTGGCTCGTAGGTGCGATCGTCCTCTCGTTCCTTATCCACCTCACAGTCTTGTATACGCCGCTTCACGACTTTTTCCGAGTGGTTCCACTCACGCCCGTCGACTGGGGATGGATCGCCGTCGGATTCCTCGTTTTCCTCGTTCTCAACGTGCTCGTCTCCGAGTTGAATACGCGAATCTTCGAATCACGGAAATCGGACTGAGGACCGCGATCAGTGGATCGAAAATCCGATTTCGATGTCTCAATTTCTGTCACTTTCATCGACGGGACTCGAGTTCGGTGGTCAGTCCCGTTAATCCTCAGTTCGATATCTAGCGTCCTATCGTACTGACTTCCCTGCGCCTGAACTCAACCGGGAACCGGAGTCCTGAAATCGAACGGACCGTACGATCAATTGGACCACCCGATACAGTAATTCGTCCCTGCATCCACCTCTATGAGGATTCGGTGTGAACGTAAAACCGTGTCCGACCAGCCACACGAAGTGCCAGCCGAGCGCGTCGTGGCGTCCCTCGAGTCGCGACGCGAGGGGTTAACCGCCGACGAAGTCCAGCGACGGCTCGAGGAACACGGGGAGAACGAAATCGTCAGCGGCGACGGTCGACCGCCGGTCGATATCTTCATCGCGCAATTCGATAGCGTCCTGATCTGGGTCCTGCTGGCCGCAGCCGTCCTCTCGATCTGGGCGAGGCACGCCGTCGACGCGATCCTGATCGCGATCATCGTCGTCGCCAACGGGATCTTTGGGTTCGTTCAGGACTACCGGGCCGAACGGAGCCTCGAGTCGTTGCGGGAACTGGCGTCTCCGACGGCAACGGTTCGACGGGGCAAGGAGGAGCGCGAGGTCGATGCAACCGAGATTGTTCCTGGCGACGTCGTCGTTTTGCGCAGCGGAGACGTGGTTCCCGCGGACGGACGGCTTCTAGAAACGACCGATCTCGAGGTCGATGAGGCGGCGCTGACCGGCGAGAGCGTCCCTGTTTCGAAGTCGTCGGACGCAGTCGAATCAGGAACCCCGCTCGCAGAGCGTGACTGTATGGTCTACAAGGGGACCAACGTCACTCGCGGCAAGGGCGTTGTCGTCGTCGCTCAAACAGGAATGGAGACCGAAGTCGGCGAAATTGCGCAAGAGTTGGCTGCAACCGAAGAGACGCAGACGCCGCTTCAGTCGGAACTCGACGAATTGGGTCGGAAGCTCGGAGTTGGCGTCCTCGTCCTCTCGGCGTTCGTCGCGCCGCTACTGCTTCTCCGTGGGACGGATGCTGTTCAAGCCGGCCTAACTGCGGTGTCGCTCGCCGTGGCCGCGATTCCCGAGGGACTTCCGGCCGTCGTGACGCTCACGCTCGCGCTCGGCGTCCGCCAGATGTCCAAAGAGAACGCGCTGGTCCGTCGGCTCCCGGCGGTCGAGGCGCTGGGTGCGGTCGACGTCGTCTGTACTGACAAGACCGGAACGCTCACAAAGGGGCAGATGACGGTTAGCAGGCTCTGGGTGAACGACACCGTCATCGACGTGCACGAGTCCGAAAAGGGCGACCGGTCCGAACGCGAGGAACTGCTTTTGCGGATCGGGGCACTCTGTAACGACGCGACGCTTGAGGACGGCGGCGATCCGACCGAGCGAGCGCTACTCGAGGCGGCCGACCGGCACGGACTCGACGTGGATAAACTCCGGTCCGAGACGCCCCGAACGGGCGAGGTCCCGTTTTCCTCTGAACGGAAGTGGATGGGAACCGTTCACGACAACGTGGGCTACGTCAAGGGTGCACCCGAAGTCATCATTTCGAACTGCGACCGGATTCTGACCGCTGACGGGCCGAAGCCCTTGACCGAGGACCGTCTCGAGCGGATTGAGACGACGGTACGGGCGTTCGGTGACGACGCGCTTCGGGTCCTGGCTACGGCTTATCGCGAGGATCCGACCGACGCCGACGAGCTCGCTGACGGATTGACGTTTGTGGGACTTGCCGGAATGATCGATCCGCCCCGCGGGGAGGTCGCCGACGCGATCGCCGTGACGAAGCGCGCGGGGATCGGCGTGAAGATGGTGACCGGCGATAACGCCCGGACCGCGCGCACTATCGCAGATTCGCTCGGCATCGGAACCGCAGTACTGGAAGGTCGAACGCTTGAACGGATGGACGAAGAGACGCTTCGGGAGCAGGTTGCGTCCGTCGACGTCTTCGCGCGAACGTCGCCGGAACACAAGGTTCGGATCTTGCGGGCGCTGCAGGCTCGAGGGAACGACGTGGCGATGACCGGCGACGGCGTCAACGACGCGCCGGCGTTAAAAAACGCCGACGTCGGCGTCGCGATGGGAATTCGTGGTACTGACGTCGCCAGACAAGCGTCGGACATCGTTCTGTTAGATGACAACTACGCGACGATCGAGCGTGCCGTCGAGCGCGGGCGGGCGATCTTCGACAACGTCTGGAAGTTCGTCGCCTACCTCCTCACTGCGAACGTTGCGGAGGTGGCAATCGTCTTCCTCGCCTCGCTGTACGGCTACCTTATCCTCCCGGCCGTACAGTTGCTGTGGATCAACCTGCTGACCGACGGGTTGCCAGCGCTGGCGTTAGGTGTCGATCCCGAGAGCGGCGACGTGATGGAGCGGCCGCCGCGCGATCCCGATCGGGGGATTATCGGTCGTCCCATGCTCGGGCTGATTAGCGGTATTGGTACCGTGACCACGGTCGTCCTGCTCGCGCTCATGTACTACACGCTCGAGGGAGCCACCGAGGTCACGCCGTACGCAATGACGATGGTGTTCACGGCCTTCGTCTTCCTCGAGTTTGCGGGTCTGTACGTCATCCGGTGGCTACGCGAGACGCCAACGCTGTCGAACCCGTGGCTCACGGCCGCCGTCGCAACGTCGGCCGTGCTGCAACTCGCAGTGCTGTACACACCGCTCAATCAGTACTTCGGGACGGTACCGCTCGACCTGGCAGACTGGGGAATCATCAGCGTCATTCTCGTGGTAAGTCTCCCCGGATACTTCGGAGTCGCAGTACTCGTCAGACGACTCGAGCGGTGAGCAGTCACTCACTTCAGCGAAAGGAAGACCGACAATACCAGCGACTCATGCCTGTTCCCTTTAACACCCCATTCGTCGTAGCGGCGAGTATGGGAGAACTTGAAACCGAGGAACAACGATCGCGAACCGAAATCGCTAGCTACCTCCGAAACCTCGCCGACCAACTCGACGGCGACGGCGACGTGACGCTCGAACTCGGCGGGAACGAAGTGCTGTTGAATCCATCCAACCCCGTCACCTTCAAACTCGAGGGCGAGTCCGACTGGTCGGAGGGCGATACCGAGGCGAAACAGAGCATCGAATTCGAACTCGTCTGGTGGCGCGAAGCGCGGACGGCCAAGGAGGGAGAGTTAAAGGTCTGCGAGTAGCGTAGGTTCGCGGACGCGGGGACTCATCCCCCGGCACTAAGGGCATCGAGGGCGAGCGTACGACGTATGTCACCACCGATACGACGACTCGTCCTCGACGTCATGAAGCCACAGGATCCGGACATCCTCGAGATCGCCACTACCGCCGGTGACTGTCCGGGCATCGACGCCGTAAACGTCGTCCTGGTAGAGACCGACCGCGAGGTCCAGAACCTCAAACTCACGATCGAAGGCGAGGATATCGACGCGGACGCGCTCGAGACGGCGATCACTGACCTCGGCGGAACGGTTCACTCGATCGATCAGGCCGTCTGCGGCAAGCGCCTCGTCGAACAGATCGGGACGCCCCAAGATCGGTAAACTGGTGAACGACGTGCCTTCGCTTCGCGATCGCTTCGATACCGTCCGAACTCTCCTCGAGGACGAGGAGGTCAGATCGATCTCGCGCCGGTACTTCATCTCTAACGGATTCGACGGGACGCTGACGTGCATCGGCGTCGTCGTCGGCGCTTACCTGTCCGGTATCACTGACGGCCTCACCGTAATCACGATCGGTCTCGGCGCGGCCGTCGGCCTCGGAACGTCCGGCGTCTGGAGCGTCTGGGAGATTGAACGCGCAGAAAAACAGGCCGACCTGATGCGGATTGAGCAGGCCATGCTGGCCGATCTCGAGGACACGGCAGTCCAGCAACGGCGAGCGGGCGCTCGCAAGATCAACGCGATCGCGAGCGGAATCGGCCCGCTGATCGGCATCCTTTTGCCGCTGCTTCCCTTTCTCGGTCAGAACGTCGTCGTCTCCATGCTTGAAGCGACGCTGCTCGCTATCGCTGTCGGCGTCGGCGTGCTGTTCACGTTTGGTGCATACCTCGGCTCGATTTCGAAACAGAACTGGATCATCGCCGGGATCCGAATGGGACTCGCGGGGGTCGTCGTTGCGATACTGAACTTGTTCCTACCCGGGTGACATCCCGAGGTCGCGGTGCGTGGTGGTCGAGTGGGAGATGTCGAGTCGGTCGTCCCGGTTCAACGGCCGATGGTTTCGTCACATCGTCGTGGACTGAGCCCGTCGTTCCTCTCCTTCGGCGCGGTCCTTGATTCCTCGGAGCATCTGCCGCTCCATGAGAAAGTGCGCGGGTTCCCAAAAGAGGTAATCGATCGCCGCGCCGAGGACCGGACGCTTCGCCCGCGGGAGAATCGACGACCGACTCGGGTCCGACCGCGTACGAGCCAGCAGTCGCGTCGTCTCCTCGTCGACCGGGTTCAGAACGAACGCCCACGTCCAGGCCGGCGAGTCGCCGGGCGGTCTGAGGACGAGCGTCCGCTCGGGCTCGAGGCGAGCGACCTCCGACGCGGACTCAGGCGAGGAGACGGCGTAGTCCTCGGGCGCTAACCGAACGATGTCCCCTTCCTCGAGGTTCTGGTACTCCGGGACGATCCGGTCGACGTTGTGGATGTCCGCGCCGACGGCCTGCTCAAGCCAGTCGTAGCTGTAGAAGCCGCCACGACCCTGCCCGATCTGGACAAGCCACGGCCAGACCGATTCGGCGGGCGCGTCGATCTCGATCGCGTGAGTGACCTGATCCGTCGCGGTCGGGAGGAGGTCGTCACCCGGAAGCGGCCCTCGCGCTTCGCCTTCAGTCGTGCCCCAGCGACGGTGCCAAGGGCGTATTGTGACGTGGTACGCGCTCGCGGCGAGGAACGCGGCGGTCGCGATGGTGCCTCGGATGAGTCGGCTCGAGCGGTCTTGGTCTTCGTCTCCGGCATCGGTATCCGTCTCCGGCGATTTCCGACTCCTATGGGCTTCCGCGTCGGCCGCAATACGCTTGAGCGTGCGCGACATCAGGTAGCCCGCGAACGGACCGATGACGCGCCAGTACCGGCGGAAGTTCCGGTGGGCGCGGTCGTCGGTCGTCGCAGTGCGCGCCTCGTAGGACAACAGCGTCCGGTCCTCGCCGTACGGCCGGATGGACAGGCCGATCGCGAGTTTCGCGTACCCCGGCTCGTCGAACGCCGAGAACTCGTCGGACTCCACCTGTCGCCACTCGATCGCCGGTCGCCAGAACTTCCCGATCGCACCGAAGACGAACTCCTCGCCATATGTTTCGTCGAGCAGCATCCACTCGTCGGTCTCAGGAACGTCGATGAACCGCATCCGATCGGGCGGTGGCGCCCCGGAACTCCCTCGAATCCGGCGCGCGATTACCGTCGGTGCGTTTCGCAGCGCTCCGAGGGCGCGGACGATCGGCCCGGTGTCCAGCAGGTCGGCGGTGAGCATCGCCTCGTACGTCGTCTCGGGGTCGGCGTCGACGACCACGTGTCGGATCGTCGTGACGTCGTACTTGGGTAAGTGCCGGTCGATCAGCATCGACGAGTCGGTCTCAACTGACGGATCGCTCGCGAAGGCGTTTCGTAACATCTCTCTGTCACCCAATCACTGCGACGAGAGCGAACGTAAATCGGTAGCATTGATTCGCTGTAGCCAGCGTGATCCTCCTCACCGTGGATCCCACAGAGACCGTGAGAGCCTCGCCGGACATCGACCTCTGGACCGGGGCAGTACCATCCGACCGTTCGCGTCAGTCGCCGGTCCGCCGACCGGTAATCGATTCCATCTCCAATTCGTAGATCTCGAGGTCGACCGCTGCGACGTCCTCGTCGCAAATCTAAAGTTCGAGGAAGGACTCGTTGACCGCCGTCTCGTCGAACTGCGCCCGCTCTCGCCCGGTCAGCTTTCGAAGTGGTCCGGTGACGACGATGCTCCAGGAGTCGCCGGATCCGCTAACGTCGTACACCGTGATACATGCTGTCTCCGTTTCCTCGAGATACGAGAGATTCGTACTCGAACTGTCGGTTGACAGTCGGACCTAGAGCGAGTCCGCGTCGTAGTGGTGTGCGGCGGGAACCGCGTACGCGTCGCCGTCGGCCGCGAGCACGAGCACCCCGGAATCAACGCGCTCGAGGCGGTCTTCGACCTCTTCGTCGGTTATCCCGATCGTGTAGACGTACTCGACTCGATCCATACAGAACGAACGCCCGCAATTAGCATGAAGAACAGGGGTGTCATCCGCCTCAAACAGTGCGAGACGCGACCGCGACAGTGACGGAACCGGTTCGACTTCGCGTACTCGTCACCCGTCTCTATCACATCGATCCGTCCGCACGGCCGGCTAGCACCTCGCGTCTGAACACATCGATACTGACGGAACAAACCCAGAGGAGAGCGTACTCGGCGAGATACGGCGACTCGACATCGGGGTGGTGACGGCGGCTGACCCGCTGTAACGGGATCGCGTAGATAACTGTGAATCGAGCCGTCGAAAACCGATGCGTTCGACGACCGATCGATCAGTTGGCCCGCTGTTCGGGCACTTCCGCTTGACTTGTACCCAGCGGATCCGCCTCAGTCCCTGACGTCACCAATCGCAGGTACGTTCCGGCGTTCGCCATGAGCTTGTTCTCCGCCTTCCGGAGGTGCTCCTCGTAGGTCGAGCGGGCGACAGACGTCTGCGAGGCCAGATCCCGAAGCGATGTCTGTCGCGGCTGTTCGTAGTAGCCGTTCTCTAGCGCCAACTGTAGCGCCGCCAGCTGGCGGTCGGTGAGGTCTTCGAACAATCGATCGACCGGTGCCAACATACTGTGCGGGATTCTCTGTTCTGCGATAGCGGTCTTGGAGAGCAGTTCGATATCTCGATCCGCCTCCAGATCCCGAAACAAGTCTCGAACGTCAGATTCGTCGAACGCGATCACCGTGTAGTGTTCCCAGCCCTGGCGGTGAATCGTCGGCGGCTGGTAGAGGCAATCGTGTTCCTCGAACCGCTCGAGGATCGACCCCTCGAGCGAGCAGAGACACGATTGGGTGATGACGTGGAGACCCGAGTCGTCGATCGACTCGTGAAGGATCGTTCCGATCCTGTCGATCTCCTCGAGCAGGTCGTCGGTCGGTACCTCTGCCGAGGTAATTTCGAGTACCTGACAGTCACTCAGGTACCACTCACGTATCGTTAGGTCCGGGTAACGTTCCGAAATCTCCCGGTACGGACACTCGTGTTTCAACCGAAAAGACGCTTCGTATAGACTCATACATCATTTTTCGCTCTTGCGACTATTAACGGTGCCGGTCATGTCCCGCACCAATACTAATCCGATACCGTTCATACGGGTACTCGATGACGGAAACTAGTCCGACGGAACTCAGCGATCGGCTACGCGATGACGAGGACGTGCTCGTGCTCGATATTCGCCACCGAGACGACTACGAGGAGTGGCACGTTCCCAACAGCATCAACCTCAACGTCTACGACGAACTGACCGACGATCCGGAGGCAGCAAAAGACGCTCTTGCAGACCTCCCAAACGACCGCGAAATCGTCACGGTCTGCGCCGCGGGAGTTGTCTCCCAGACGGCGACGGACGTCCTGCGAGAGATGGGCTACGACGCCACGACGCTCACCGACGGGATGAACGGGTGGAGCCGCGTCCACCGAAGCGCGCCTGTCGAGACCGATCTTGCCGGGACGCTCGTTCAGGTCGCCCGACCCGGAAAAGGCTGTCTCTCGCACATCCTGATTTCGGACGGAGAGGCCGCCGTGTTTGATGCCTCCCACTACCTCAACGAGTACGATGCAATCCTCAGCGAGTACGACGCCGACCTCGTCGGCGTCTTCGACACGCACGCGCACGCCGACCACGTCTCCGGCGGTGCAGAACTCGCCAAGCGGAACGACGTTCCCTACTACCTCCACCCGAAGGATGCGCTCGCGTTCGACGCAACCCCGGTCGAAGACGAAGCGACGATTGAAGTCGGGTCCGTTGACATCGACATAATCCACACGCCAGGACACAGCGAAGGCAGCGTCTCGTTCAATGTCGAGGACGAGGCTCTGCTCACGGGCGATACGCTGTTTCACGAGAGTGTCGGCCGCGTCGAACTTGGCATCGAAGCCGGGATCGAAGAGTCTGACGTCGAAGGGAACGCGGCGACACTCTACGAGAGCCTCCAGCGCTTACTGGATCGACCGGACGACGCGGTCGTCCTCCCAGCGCACGATCCAGGATCGCCCGAACCACCGGTGACCGCGACGCTCGCGGAGGTCCGAGAGCGAAACGAGGACCTCGGGCGTGATCGCGAAGCGTTCGTCGAGACGCTCGCTTCGGATATCCCGGAGCATCCGCCGAACTTCGAGCGCGTCAAGCGGGCGAACGCCGGACAGGAGGACGTTCCCGACGAGGAGCTATCCGAACTGGAACTGGGTCCCAACCGCTGTGCCGCCGAGTAATCCATGAGCGAGGGAACTGAACTGAAACAGGGCATCCGCGAACACCTCGGGCAGTTCTCGCTGCACGTCCTGTTGGTGTTCGCGACTGGCCTGACGATCGGATCGGAGCGTACGGTCGTACCCGTTCTCGGTGAAGACGTGCTCGGCGTTGAGTCATTTTTGGTCATCGGCTCGTTCGTCGTCTCGTTCGGCTTCGTCAAGGCGCTGCTCAATCTCTACGCCGGCAAGTGGGGCGAAGAGTACGGGCGAAGACCGGTGCTCGTGCTCGGCTGGATCACTGCCCTGCCGATCCCGGTGATCCTGATCTTCGCCCCGAACTGGAGCTGGATCACCCTCGGGAACGTCCTCCTGGGAATTAACCAGGCACTGACATGGAGCATGGCGATCAACGCCAAGATCGACCTCGCCGGCCCAAACCAGCGCGGGCTCGCCGTCGGCATTGATGAGGCGTTCGGCTATACCGGCGTCGCCGCGGGCGCGTGGATCACGGGCGTCATCGCCGGCCAGACGAGTCTTCGGCCGGAGCCGTTCTACTTCCTCGCGGCCGTCGTGGTGCTCGCGTTCCTCATTTCGGTCTTCCTCATCAAAGAGACGGTCCAACTCGCACAGATCGAGGCCGACAACGACCACTACGATGCGAACCTAACGTTCAACGAGGTGCTGAAGCGAGCGACCTACGGCGACAGGACGCTGTTCGCAGCGGCCCAGGCTGGCCACATCGAGAACTTTGTCGACACGCTGTTCTGGATTGCCGTCCCGCTATATCTCACGAGTCAGGGACTCGCGATCGAAGCCGTCGGTGTCGTCGTCGGCGTCCACAGCGCGATGTACTTCCTTCAGATCGGGACTGGCGGCCTCGCCGACCGCATCGGACGACGCCCACCGGTCGTCTTGGGTATGTTCCTAGCCGGGGTAGGCGTCTTCGGGATGGTGTCCGTAGACAGCTACCTCCCGTGGGCGATCCTTTCCGGAGTCTCCGGACTCGGGATGGCACTGCTCTACCCGAACCTGATGACCGTTCCCAGCGATGCGGCCCATCCGACGTGGCGGTCGGCTGGCATGGGCGTCTACCGAATGTGGCGGGATGCCGGTTACGGCGTCGGCGCAATCCTGATCGGCCTCTCGATGGAGTTCGTGAACGTCGAAGCCGCGTTCTACATGACTGCTCTCCTGATGTTCCTCTCCGGCGTAATTGTCTATCTCTGGATGGAAGAGACACACCCAGAGTTCGGCACTCACGAACCGCCTGCACCGGCCTCGGAGTTACCCCAGAGCACCACGTCCGAGGACTGAGACGGTCGCCGATTTCCTGATGGGCGATTTAACGGCGCCTCAAGGAGAGAGTACTGGACCCTCAATATCGTGCTCAAGGTGCTAACGATCGCCGTCTTTATGATCCATGACGGAGACGTCGTTCCGGTGCCCGTCCTGACCGTTTTGACGTTCCTGATGCTCTCGGATCTCGTTCTGTCGGTTCAGACGAGCCCTCGAATCGACGAGTAACTCGATGGTCTGCAACAGCCGGCTGATATCGACCGCTGACTACCACCACTAACCTCCGATAAAACCTGGATACGTTTTACTCCGACTGGTTGTCACTCGTGTTCCCACGAATCCACCTTTATCGGATACGCTCATTGGTGAGTAACAGATATTCTTCGGTTTCAGGACATACCCTCCACGTTTATTCCGGTCTGATGCGTCCATTTGACATGGGAAAATTCGAGGCAGAGGGCCAACACGTTCGGGCCGAAATTGCTACCGGATTCGGAGGACGAGTTGGACAATACGAGGCTCGAGACGCTGTGGAACTCGCGCCCGGAGGGTCGCGACTCCAGCGAAATCAATCCGATTCGGTCACCAACGAACTTGAGGACAAATCAGATCAGCCGGCTAGAGAGTCGAAAGCAAAGCAGCGTCTCCAATTAGCGAGGTGTACAGGGGCTTATACTACTGTGGAACGGACAACAACTATCCGAGGCTAACAGTCTCGAGAGTGAATCCATGTACGATCACATCCTCTTTCCCACGGACGGTAGTCAGGGTGCATCAGTCGTCTTCGACCACGTTCTCGATGTCGCTGCCAACCACGGCGCGACGGTTCACGTTCTCAACGTTGCGGATCCGGGACAGGTTTTCCAGCCGCAGAGAGATGTTATCGATGCGCTCAAGCAGGAGGGTGAAGAGTTCGTTCGAGATGCCGCTGACCGCGCACGGCAACGCGGCGTCGAAACGGTCACCGAGGTTCAGAAAGGGGAGCCCTACAGCGCAATCGTCGACTATGCAACGTCGCGAGACATCGATCTCGTCGCTATGCCGACCCACGGCCGACAAGGGCTCGAACGGTTCTTGCTCGGCAGCACCACCGAGCGCGTCCTCAGGCGATCTGACGTCCCCGTGCTCACGGTTCGGCCAGACGACGGCACACTCACCTACCCGTACCAGACCGTGTTGGTGCCGACCGACGGGAGCACCTGCGCACGGGAAGCAGTAGAGACGGCCGCCGACGTGACGACCGCTAACGGAGCAACGCTTCACCTCCTCACCGTCGTCGATATCGCGAGTCTCGGTATCGATGTCCGTTCCGATATCCAGATAGCGCAGTTAGAGGAGACTGCAGACGCAATTCTCGAGGAGGCAGCAGCGGTTGCAGAAACCGCTGGCGCCGAACCGGCAACTGAAACGGTAGAGTACGGTCCGTCGATCCACGAGGCGATCCTCTCGTACATCCAGGATCACGACATCGATCTCATCGTCGTCGGAACCCACGGACGGACGGGCTTCGATCGATACGTACTGGGAAGCGTCACCGAGTATCTCGTTCGAACGTCGCCGATTCCAGTGTTGGCAGTTCGAGAACCCTCACCGGAAGCGTAGTGGGCACGGTGTCTATCCCGAGGCCGACTACCGTTCTATCGTCTCTCTTCGAGCGTGTTCCAGATCACAGCCGATGCATTGCTGAACGGCTGATCATCGTCCTTCGGAACTCACTTCGTCGGTGTTTCGAGGTGATCGAACAGCGGCTCGAAGTCGTCGGGGAGCTGGTCGCGAATCTTCTCGAGATTCCCCGCGGGAACGTCAGCGGCGACGACGGCGAGGACTTGCTGGGCGCGATAGTTAGCATCCGCACCGTCGACGCCGCCACGGTCCCGTTCTGCGACCCGGTCGAGAAACTCTTGGTAATCGAATCGCTGGCCGTGTTCGACCTCGGTCAGGTAGCGATCGATCTCCATCGGGATCGGGCTGGCGAGGTCCGTGGCTTCCCCCTCCTGGATCCGTTCGCCGAGCGTCGTCAGGACGGCTCGGGTCGTCCGGACCGCGTGACCGAACTGTCCGTACTCGAGTCGATGCTGAACGTGACCGATAAATTCCTTGTAGTTCATGAGGTCCTCCCTAGTCGTGAGCCGCCGTAACCGTCGGTTCGGTGCCGACGGCACAGCCGATCGCAATCATTTCACGATCACCGCGACTCGACTCCGCGCGGCAACCGTGATAGCGGAACCGGCTCACTCGCGGTGATCCATGGCGTTCGCCCGGGACTATACTCCGTACAGCCTGATAAAAATACGCGGTTGTTTCAGCGGCGGGGGACAGATAAGCGGCGAGGAGACCGAGCGGACGTTTTCGGAACCGGTCCGAAGGATCGATTCGGTGATACGAAGACCGTAATCCCGCTACTGGACGACCGTCACCGGGACGGAAGCCCGCTTGACCACGTGTTCGGCGGTGCTTCCCATTCGTATTTCCTCGGGTCCACTCCGGCCGCAGCGACCGATGACGATCTGGTCAGCGTCGGTATCATTGACCGCGGCAACGATCGTCTGCGGCGGGGCGCCGACAGCCGTCTCGAGTTCGAACGTCACGTCGTCAGCGCGGTCGGCGACGCCGTCACGTGCCTTTTCCAAGAGATCGGTCGCTGCGGCGCGCTGATCGTCGTACCACGCCTCGGTCAGCGGCGGAAGTCCGTCGCCCTCGTCCTCGGGTCTCACCTCAAACGGATCGATCGCGTGAAAGAGGACGATTCGAGCGTCCGGAACGGTTTCGAGTGCGTACTTGAGGGCGGCCTGTGCATTGGACGACCCGTCGTGCGGAACGAGAATAGTTCTGGACATCCCTGTTGTTTTTTGCGGAGACTGTATGTAAAGGTATTAGCTGCCGCGTTCCGCTTTTCATCGCCTCCGGTTGCGTCGAGAACGATCAACACGAGAGCGACGTCGATCGAACGATGCAGCCGCCGCGTTCTTGAGGTCATAGAGTACGACAACTCGCCAATTTGCCCGTCTACGTCATCGTCGCGACGAACTCGGCGACGAGGCGTGCTCTGGGACGATCGAGAGCGTCGACGAGGTCGTCGAACCGTAGTGGCGCGTCTACGACGTCGTTGGTCGCGAGGACGTGAACGTCTGCGTCGGGTTCGTTCACGGGCGAGCGTCGATTGGCACGAGCATACCAAGATTGTTCGTGAGCGCCGGATTGAGCCATCCCTGCGGCTATCACGATCGTTCTGAGCAGCACCGTCGAGTGAGTGAGTTATCTGACGACGACAACGGGTGTCGGCGACCGTCGGACAACGTTTTCCGCGACGCTCCCGAGTAGGATTCGTGATACGCCCTCCCGACCGTGGCTACCGATAACGACCGTGTCGTATTCCTCCTCTTCCGCTTGGCTGACGATCATCTGGTCGGGCTTACCGGTTTCGATGACCGTCTCAAGGTTGCGATCGTGCTCTCGTGCGATTGCTGTCGCTTCCTCGAGGATCTCTTCGCCGCGTTTTCGGCCGCGTTTCCTATCAATTTCCTCCGCAGCGCCGAACGCTTGCCAGTAACCTTCGGGAACCGGAACGACGTACAACGCCGTGACGCCGGCGTCGGGAAACGTTTCGAACGCGAACTCGAGTGCTGCTTCTGCCGGATCGGAGCCGTCGTACGGCACCAGGATTCGCTCGCTCATACTCGGGTACAGGTTGAGAACGGACATAATGGTCGATGATAATTCTCACAGGCACGCAGCCACCCCTAGTTCTCAAATGTCTTGGCTCCGAATTAATTGGGGTTGCGTCTCATTCTAGAAGGAATCGAAGCCAAAATCGGCGTCGAAGCCAGTATAGAATCATTTCGATCGAAACTACATTCGTATCTTGACCGGTAATAATATTATATCCGACTGTTTCGGCCATTTTAATTCGTAGAATCTATCAAGCCCGCCAAATGACGGTTCTTTATGACGTCTGTTACAAAAGTACTAATGTAAATAGTCGCGCAGAGATCGGACCTTGTCAATGGTATATGCTCTATTGGGGATGGAGAATCATCACTTGAAATCATCGAACGGGAAACCAAGTAATATCTAAGGAGAGATGACCGTGGTGCGCCCCCGTGAAGTTATTGATACAGATGTCGAGGTGGCTGGTATGACGTTCGTTGTCCCGTTCGACGGATCTGAACTTGCAGAAGCAGCGCTGATCAGGGCTGTTGAGTACGGTACTGTCCTCGAAGAAGACGTAACAGCGGTGACGGTCGTTCCGGAACGAAAGCGCTACGCGCAGGAAAAAGGATGGATCGACGAGGGTGAGGAGTACGACGTTGAGGCAGTTGTCGACTCGCTTCGAGAGCAGGTTTCGACTCTCGCACCGGATGCAACGTACGATTGCGAACGCATCCGGGAGTTCCCGCCGGAGGCGCAACTGGCAGACCATATTGAACGACTCGCTAGGGAGCACGATCCGAGTGTCATCTTCCTCGGCAGTGAAAATGTCGGCCGTATCGTGACGCCGCTGACCAGCGTCGGCGTCCACGTCGCCGCCGACGAGGAGTACGACATCTTCGTCGTTCGTCAGGTTGCGCCACCGCGGGTCAAGGGGGTTAAACCGCACGACGACTTTTACCGGTCAAACAACGTAACTGAAGAGTGACAAACTACGTACCCGGCTCCTTAGTTCAGACGGGCGATACCGCGGTTCTGGAGTCCCCTGAGCCGACAATCGGTGACGAACGCAGCCGGATACAGTCGCCGACGTTCGAACCCGTGTAAGGTTGTCGGTATGGGACGCAATTCCGACGTCAGCAAGGTCGTCGCCCACAGCTTCGATTGTTCGATGCCGAATTCTGCGGTGCTATCTTCTCGGTTACACGACCAGAAGGGGTCCCGCGATTCCTTTGAAGCGGCCGCAGGACGAAAATACTCGTCCGACGATCGCTCGCTGCGAGACCCGAGTTTCCGCGTTCGGAATCGAACGGCCGCTTCACCACCGCCAACTCTCGCATTGCACGCGGTTTACGACGGCTTTCGAACCGTCATCACGGGCACGGAGGCCGTGCGAACGAGTTTTTCGGCAACACTCCCGAGTAGGTAGCGAGGGAGCCCGCTGCGACCGTGAGTCCCCATCACCACGAGATCGATGTCGTGCTCCCGAACGTAGGAACGAATCTCCTCGTGTGGACTGCCGAACGTGATCTCCGTAACGACATCAGCGGCCGACGCCTGCGAAGCGTTCGCTTCGACCTCCTCAAGGGCCATCCGCGCCGCTTCGTCCGGGCCCTCGTCGTTGCCTTTCGGAGCGGTCTCGAGGCCGAGCGCGTTCGTCTCGATGACAGACAGGGCATGCAGCATGGCGTCATATGCCGTAGCGAGGGCGATTGCCGGCTCGTACGCCGCTTCAGCCCCGTCGCTCCCGTCGGTCGGAACGAGGACGTCGTCGTAAGGAAACGAAACATTGCCGTCGTCACGGGTCCGAACGGTGAGAACGGGGACGTCGGATCGCCTGATGACGCGTTCGGTGACGCTGCCAAGGAGGTACCGATCGACGCCGCTACGCCCGTGCGTTCCCATGATAATAAGATCAGCGTCGTAGTCCTCAGCGACCATCAACACTCCTTGATACGGTTTCGCCGTTCGAACGACGTTGGTGGTCGCTACCCCGCTCGCCTCGAGCCGATTTGCCACCGAGTCGACGAGGGCAGTCGCCTCCGATCGTAGGTGATCATATTGTGGCGCGGTTGCGATGAGGCGGACGTCGATCACGGTTGCGACGTACACAGTTGCGTCGTACCGTCTCGCAAGATCTGCGGCGTAATCCACAGCGAGGTCCGAGCACTCGCTTCCGTCGACGGGAACGAGAATGGTGTCGAACATACCGTAACGTTTGCTGGCGGCACCCATCAAACGCAGGGGCGGTCGACTGACACATCGAGTCCGTTCCACAACTTTTCGACTGAAAATCCAGGTCCGTCGTAGCCCGTTCGATCAACATCACCGTCGCAGCGATCGCGGACGCCACGTTTTACTATACATGGTGATAGTCTAGGCGTATGTACGACCGGATACTCGTCCCAACCGACGGGAGCACCCACGCCGATGCGGCGGCGGATACCGCACTCGAACTCGCAACGGCGCTCGACGCGACGGTCGCCGTGGTCTGCATCGTCGAGACCGGGCTGCTCGGGTCCGTCTCACTGCCCGGTGACGGCGGCAGCGCCGAAGACGTGCTCGGCGAACAAGCGGCGGAGTTCGTCGAGGAGATTGCCGACCGCGCTCGAGCGCGCGACGTCTCCGTGACGAGCGACATTCGGCAGGGCGTGCCGGTGCGAGAGATCCTCGAGTACGCCGGCGAGGTCGACGCGGACGTGATCGTCATGGGGTCGCGGGGCCGCGGCGGCGTCAGCCGGATGCTGTTGGGGAGCGTCACCGAGGGTGTAACCCGCCACAGCGACCGCGATGTGCTCGTCGTCGGCCGCGACGGGACCGACATCGCGACGGGGGACGAGACCGACTTCGAGTCCTGATGCAACTCGTTCTTGCTTCCGATCTCGATTACGCCCGTCGCGTGAGCGCCTTCGATCGGCGACCGATTCCCCATCCGAAGAGGGCGAGTCCCGCGTAGATGGCGACCGCCTGAAAGAGGTGGGCTACCGGCACTACTGCGGGAGTGAAGCCCCACGCATCGAGTCCGAGACTCAGTAGGAGCGCGACGAGTGCGACGCCTAGACCGACGTCGGCAGCACGCATACTCGGTAGCGCGGCTGGCGAGGAAAAGAGGCGGCCGAGCAAATAAAACAAAATCGTGTACGGAACCCATCCGACGACGAGATACAGCACTGCTCGCTCGGGGTTCGTCGAGAAGTGACGTGGAACCAGTCCGAGATACGTGATCGCCGTCGCCAGCACAGCACCGACGAGAAGAATGTAGCCACCCGGATGTCGATCGTCGCTCATTCTACCAGACACTTGTTAGGTGTCGTGATTAATCTACTGCTGACCGCAATCTGCGCTGCGTTGTGAGTTGCCTGCGAAGCCCCGGTCGCCACTAGACCCGTCGAGATTCGATCGGTACGGTCCAGCGAAACGAGAACGTACCGAGCCACCGCCCGAAAGATGTCGGATTGCGGGGTGACCGAACACAGCGATCGACATCCACCAATTTATGTCGGACCCGACGGACACGTACTCGCATGCAGCTTGGTCTCACCGTCGGCGACTCGCTTGAGCGCACGGAACGGACGATCGCAGGATTCGATCTGGCAGAGCTGTCGATTGGCGAAGGACGCGATCCCACCGAGATCGACGCGGACCGCCTCGAGACAATTCTCGCCGATGCGGACGCCGACCTCTGCGTTCACCTTCCGTTCGAGCAGGTCGTCGTGACACCGGTGCCCGAGATCAACGACGCGATCGTCGACTACCTGTCGCGACTGCTCGGGTGGGCCGGCGAGGTCGGCGCGGAGAAGGCTGTCATCCACGGTACGGCTCGGAATCCGCACGATACGGACCTCCGGCCCCGCTTCGCCGACCAACTCGCGGCGATCGCGTCGACCGCCGACGACGCCGGCGTGGAACTCGTCGTCGAGAACGTCGGCCACCAGAAGCGCGGCTACCCACTGTCAGTGCTGGGAGACCTCGCACGCGAAACAGAGACGGCCGTCTGTTTCGACGTCGGACACGCGTACATGGAAGACGGGGACGATGGCGTGGATCGATTTCTCTCGAGTTACGGCGACCTCGTCTCGCACCTCCACGTCCACGACGCGCGGAGACGGGGAGACACGCACCTGCCGATCGGAGCCGGTGAGATCGACTACGGAATCGTCGCGGATCACCTCGCGGGATTCGACGGCACCGTCGCGATCGAGGTGTTCACCGACGATGTCCCGCTGTTACGCGACACCGCGCGCCGAGCGGAGGCAACGCTCGAGGCCGATGGGTGAGCAACGCCCGCGACTTGATGACCGGATTCTTACTGCGTGAGAACCGGCAACGGTTCTTCGCCGGTCAAACCTGTATCCTCGAACGGGAGGTGATGGGCGTGCTTGACTACTACGACAAAATCGTCGTTGGAATCGCGAGCAGCCTCCTGGGCGGGGTTGCCCTCGGCGTCGCGACCGGGCTCGCAGTTGAGAGCGGGCTCTTTCTCGGCGCTCTCGTCGCGACCGGATTCGTCTACGACGCCATGTTCCGAAACCCACCGTTGCCACCGACGGATCCGCGGGTCGCGACTGCGATGGTCGTCTGGCACGTGGTGCTAGTCGTCTTGGCGGTCGCGACGTTCGTGGACTAGCCGTCGGCATTCGTCGGTCCCGCAGCGGTACGCGAAAACGCAGCTACCCAGTGATCCTGGAGAGCGATCTTGCACTGCCCCAGTCGACGCTCGAACCGCTGTCCCGGGACGTCCGTGTTGAACTCACTGACGCGGCACAGACTAGCATGTTCCAGTAGCTACCGCGAAGCGAGTGCCGAGCCGGGACGCTAGTTCCGAATCGAGAGTCCCGTCGGTACTCGAACGGGGCTCCACGCGCGGCCGCCACCGGCGGGAATCATCGGGTACCTATAGGTACTCGCTCGACGAAGGACACCTCAACGGCTCGAGCGGTCGGGCCGTTAATCAACTATGACGACACGGATATTCAGATCGCCAGCAGCGTACATACAGGGACGAAACGTACTCGATGACCTCGGTGACTACGCGGATCCGCTTGGTGATGCGGCGCTCGTTCTCGGTGACGAAGTCGTCCTCGATCTGGTCGGCGAGCGCGTCGAAACAAGCCTCGAGGCAGCCGGGTTCGACATCGACAGCGTCGTGTTCAATGGCGAATGCTCTGAGAAGGAAATCGGCCGGATTAGGGAGAGACACACGGAACACGACGCGAATCTGATCGTCGGGATCGGTGGCGGGAAAGCGATCGACACGGCGAGGGCGACCCGAGAACGTACTGGCGGGGCGCTCGTCTCACTGCCAACGGTCGCATCGACGGACGCGCCGACTAGTTCGGTTGCGGTAATTTATAGCGAAGACGGCGAATTTGTCGAGTTTCACGTCTACGAACGCCACCCGGATCTCGTGGTGATCGACACCGAAGTCGTGGCGAACGCGCCTACCCGGTTCTTCCGGAGCGGTATCGGCGACGCGCTCGCGACGTGGTTCGAGGCCGACGCTGCCTTCCGGTCGGGCGCGACGACGCTCTTCGGAACCCGATCGACGCGAACCGCACAGGAAATCGCGAAACTTGCGTATACGACCCTCCGCGAACACGGCCGGTCCGCGGTCGACGCCGTCGAGAATAACGCCGTCACCGAGAGCGTCGAGGCGGTCGTCGAAGCGAACACGCTACTGAGCGGTCTCGGGTTCGAGAGCGGCGGCTTGGCCGCGGCACACGCGATTCACAACGGCCTCACGCAACTCGAAGCTACCCACGAGGCGACCCACGGCGAGAAGGTGACGATCGGGACGATCGCACAGCTCGTCCTCGAGGGCCGCGAGGACGCGCTTGTCGAGGACGTCGCTGGCTTCGCCGCGTCGGTCGGGCTTCCAACGACGCTCGCCGAAATCGGACTCGAGGATCCCTCGATCGAGGACCTTGCGATCGTTGCCGAAGCCGCCTGTGCCGAAGACGAGACGATCCACAACGAGCCGTTCGAAGTGACAGCAGACGACGTTCGCGACGCGCTCGTTGGTGTCGATGCGGTCGGACGGCGGCTCGACCATTGATAAATGCGTTCGACTGGAACGCACGGCTACTTCCGTTATCCAAAGCCGAACCGACGAATCTTGATGATGAGTCGATCAATATCGACTAACCACTCGTCTATACGGTCGCTCAGCGGTAGCAGACGTATCACGTGCGGCGAGCGTACCTGTGTGATTGATGCGTGTGCAAGTGGAACTAACCAGTATGTTCACGACCGTACTCGTCCCGACGGACGGGAGTCGCGGCGCCGAAGCGGCGATCACTCACGCGACGGAACTGGGACAGACCTACGGGGCGACCCTCCACGCGCTGTACGTCGTCGATACCGGCGCCGAGCCGGCCGCGCTCGAGACTGACCAGCGCGAAACTCTTCGCGAACCGTCCGAACGCCGCGGCCGCGAAGCGACTATCCGCGTTACGGATCAGGCCGAAGCGAACGACCTGACGGCTGCGAGAGAAGTACGCGAGGGTGCACCACACACCGAAATACTCGAGTACGCCGACGAGCAGGACGTCGATCTGATCGTGATGGGAACGCACGGTCGAACCGACGTCGACCACGCCCGCCTCGGCAGCACCACGGAGCGCGTGCTCACGCGCTCCGATACGCCAGTATTGTCGGTCCGCCTGCGTGAGGACGCCGCGGGAACCGACGCGGACGTCAGGCCGTATGAGGACATAGTAATCCCGATTGACGGGAGTGACGCCGCCGAGCGTGCGGCCGAAACTGCGCTTGATGTCGCCGAGAAGTACGACGCATCCGTTCACGCCGTGTACGTCCTCGACACGACGACGTACGATCTCAAGGACGCGCCGCAGAGCATCATCGGACTCCTCAAAGAAGGCGGGCGTGCGGCGGCTGATGCGGTCGCGGACATGGCCCGAGAGCGGGGTCTTTCCGCGACGACGTCTCTTCGGCGTGGGGTACCGACGGACGAGCTGCTCGCGTACACTGACGACGTCGACGCGGATCTGATCGCCATGGGAACGCGCGGTCGAAACATCGGCGCCGGTCGGTTGCTTGGCAGTACCACGGCGCGCGTGGTGCGCCGATCGACAATCCCGGTACTGACCGTTAGCTAGACGGCGCGTCTGCACCCTGGGGCGGTCTCGGACGGCTAGCGGACGGGTAGCCGATCGTCATCGCTTCGCCCGCCCGTTCGAGACGGTCCAGTAGGTACTTGAACGCAGGGGTACCTCCGCGGTCAGTGGAACTGTACCCGCCGTTTATCTCGTTGGCCGATCGATATTTTGACCATGTACGATCGAATACTGCTCCCGACCGATATGAGTCCCGGCGTCGACCGAGCGATCGAGCACGCGATCGACGCTGCACAGCGGTACAACGCCGAACTACACGTGCTGTACGTCGTCGATGCCGACGCCTACAGTTCGTACCCCGGCGACGAGTACGTCCACGAGTTTGAGGGGCTCGAGCACGCGCTCGAGGAGGCCGGTCGCGACGCGATCGAGGACATCGTCGAGCGGGCAGCGGCGGCCGACGTACCGACGGCGACCGAGATCCACCACGGTGTCCCCCACGAGGAGATTCTCGCGTACATCGACGACGCCGACATCGGACTCACGGTCGTCGGCTCGAAGAACCGTCCGGGCGAGTACCGGCGGTTGCTCGGTAGCGTCGCCGAACGTGTCGCTCGGATGGCCGAGGAGCCGGTGACGGTTGTAAAGACGCCCGTCGACGAGTCGTAATCGGTTCGACCGCTTGCCGCATCGTGGCTGGAGGTGTCGGCGGACGAGCGGTACGTGGGAGCGGCGAACAGGATCGCTCCTGTGACGACCCGCCTCACCCCGGCGCCCGAAACGCTTTGAGACGGAACCGCAAGACGACCGATTCGACGGTTTCTTTCTCGCCTATCCACGTAATCGTCACCTCAGTGAGTCGGTACGACGGTCCAACCGGAACCGTTTCAATCGAGAGTTCAGCCTGCCATCTTTCCCCCCTCGAACTCGTTCGACCCGACTCGCTCACCGCCGAGCGATTCCAGGTAGCCCATTGCTTGCTCGAGCGAGAGACCGCGAAAGGACCGTGTTTCGCGAAGCACGCCGTCTTCGACTGATCGTTCGACCGGCGGGATCGCCTCGAGCGCGGCTTGCTTCTTCCGTAGTCGCGGCGTAAGTTCGGGTTGGACCGGTGTAGATTCAGATCGTGGCACGGGAGATTCCTCCCTATCCTTTCGTCGGCGGGAAGCATAACCGTTCGTTCAGTGACGGGAGAACGTCGACGGCCGACTGAGGCGAAACGGTCGCGGCGGGTCCACTACCGCCGTCTCCCCACCCCGCAACTGATACCACCGGTCGTCGTAGCGGCGAGTACGAACAATGCATGCACCATCGTTTCCGAATCGTACGCTCGAGGCGTACGCCGATATCGTGGAACCCAACCGGCTCGATCGGCTTCGATTGCTCTCCGAGGCGCTTTCGGATCGCCGGATCCTCCACGTCAATTCGACCGCGACCGGTGGCGGAGTCGCTGAGTTACTTCGATCAATCGTGCCGGTGTGCAACGACCTCGGGATCGATACCAACTGGCTCGTCATGGACGCCACTGACGACTTCTTCGCGGTGACCAAAGCGATCCACAACGGGCTTCAGGGGAACGGGCCTCCGCTGACCGAGGAGATGAAATCCACCTATCGGTCCGTAACCGAGAGGAATTCGGCCGAACTCGAGGGCGAGTACGATCTCGTCGTGATCCACGATCCGCAGCCGCTGGGAATGCTCGATCGCCTCGCGGAGACGATGCCGGAGGCGGCGATCGTCTGGCGCTGTCACGTCGATCTCACCGATCCAATAGAGGAATACCGCACGTTCGTCGCCGAGTACATGCCGCAAGTGGACCATGCGATCTTTAGCCGGACGGCCTACGCGGAGGACGTCATCGGTCCGACGACAAGCGTGGTATACCCCTCGATCGATCCGGTAACGAAGAAGAACCGATCGCTCGACGAGAAGACGGAGAAAGTCGAACGCGACCGACTGGACCCGCTGTCGTTCGATCGCCCGCTGGTCACGCAGATCTCCCGATTCGATCCGTGGAAGGACCAGTTTGGCACGTTAGAAGCGTATCGTCGCGCCAGCGAAGAGATCCCGGACCTGCAACTGGCGCTGGTCGGCGCGATGGCCGGTGATGATCCGGAGGGGATGGAGGTCTACGAACGCGTCGCCGAGGAGGCGGTCGGTGATCCAAACGTCCACACGTTGACCGACCTGCCGGACACGACGGTGAACGTCCTACAGCGTCGATCAGACGTTGTCGTCCAAAAGTCGCTACGCGAGGGGTTCGGACTGGTCGTCTCGGAAGCCCTCTGGAAGCGTACTCCGGTCGTCGGATCGAACGTCGGCGGCATTCCGCTCCAGATCGTGGACGGCGAAAACGGGTATCTCGTCGAACCCGACGACCCAGCGGACGCCGGGGAGCGCGTCGCCACCCTTCTCGAGAACGAATCGCGTCGAACGAGGTTCGGCGCAAACGGGCGAGAGTATGTCCGCGAACGCTTCTTGCTTCCGCGACAGCTCTCGGAGCTACTCGAGATCGTCGTCGAGACACTGGGTATCGATTCCAACGTGTGATCAGTGATTGGAACGGTGCGCAGACGACCGACGCCACCCCCTACAATTATCCTTCGAGGAGGTGAGAGCGAGACTGATGAGCCAGCTGATCGAATCGATACTGATACCGACGGACGACAGCGAGGGGGCCCTCGCGGGAGCGAAATGGGGAATCGCGCTCGCGTCGCGAACCGGCGCGGACGTCCACGTGGTCTCGGTTGTCGACGTCCGAAGCGGACCGCTCGAACCGGCGGACGAGGCGCTTTCGCCGCTCGAGGAGGACGCACAGAACGCAGTCGAGCGAGTCGCGACGCTGGCGCGAGACCACGACGCGGACCTCGAGGTCTCGACGACGGTCGAACAGGGGACGCCGTTCCAGTCGATCCGCGAGTACGCCACCAGGCGTGACATCGACGTCATCGCGATGGGAACGAAGGGACGAACGGGACTCGAGAGGGTCCTCCTCGGGAGCGTCACTGAGAACGTTCTCCGGACGGCGCGAACTCCCGTGCTCGCCGTCCCGCCGACCGCTGCCGAATCCGCCATCGATGACGTCGCGTTCGACCAGTTGCTCCTGCCGACCGACGGGAGCGACGGGGCTGCGATCGCGACCGAGTGGGGGATCGAACTGGCGGACCTGATGGGGTCGACGGTTCACACAGTCTACTCCGTCAACACGAGCCGATTTTCCGGATCGCAGGACCCGGGCGGTATCCTCAAGGCGCTCAAGCGCCGCGGTGAGGTGGCGGTCGAAACGGTCCGAAAACGGGCCAAACATGCCGGTGTTAGCGTCTCCGGAACGATCGCGACCGGGCCGCCGTCGGACGTGGTCCTCACGTACGCGACCGATCGCGGCGTCGATCTGATCGTGATGGGAACGCACGGTCGGACCGGAATCGGACAGTGGTTTCTCGGAAGCGTCACGGAAAACGTCGTCCGGGGAGCCGACGTTCCGGTGTTTTGCGTCCCGGTCAGCGTCGAATCGCCGTGATGATCGCGACTGCTGTCACTCCCAACCACTGCCCGGAATCCGGGAGTATGCGCCGACCATTGCCTCATGGAGACCAATCCCGCCGAGCGTCGCGCCTTCGTCGATGATCGAGTCGTGCACGGTCGTCCCCTCGAGCGTCACGTCCGGAAAGACGACCGCTCGTTCGATCTCAGCGCCGACGAGGGTCGCGTTCGCCATTACATGAACGTCCGACCCGATCGTCGCGTTTTTGAGCGACACCGTCTCGACGATCCGTGACTCGCCGTCTAAGTGCCAAGCAACGGCGTCGAGGTAGCGCTCTCGAGTGCCGATGTCGAACCAGGCACCGTCGAACGTGTACGCGTACGTTGGCTCGCAGTTCCGGAGCCACTGGACGAACCAGCCGGGTTCGTCCGGATCGTTCCCCGCCTCGAGATACTGCGGGAGTAAGGACAGCGTCTCGCGGGGAAACGCATAGCATCCGACCGACACGCATGTTCCCGGCGGGTCGTCGGGTTTTTCTCGGAAGTTGACCACCCGATCGTCTGCCAGGTCGAGGACACCGTACTCGGTAGCTCGTTCCGGCGAGCCGACGTCGGTAGCGGCGATCGTCGGCGCGTCCCTCCAGTCGTAGTACTCAAGGAAGTCGCGGATCGCGAACTCGAAGACGTTGTCACCGGCGATCACCAAGAGGTCGTCGTCGACACCTTCGCGTTCGACCAGTTCCGCGAGGCCGGCGATGACACCGAACTTTTCGTCTTCCGCCTGGGTTTCTTCGACCGATAGTCGCGGTTTGTCGTACGAACGCTCCGCCAAGTGGGCCTCGAAGTCGTCGGCGAACCGTTCATTCGTGCTGACGTACACGGTCTCGATGCGGTCTACTGATTCAAGGTCGGCATAGAGCCGGTCGATGACGGTGGTTTCCCCAAGCGGGAGAAGCATCTTCGGTCGGTCCCTCGTGATCGGCCACAGGCGAGTTGCGTATCCGCCAGCTAAAACGACGGCCTCCATCGTTTAGATCACCGCCAAAGAGACGTCCGTCCTGGTCTGTGACGCTGTGGCTGCTGTGTAAGCTAGCCGAACGCTCGAGACCATTGAGATCACTGTGGATTTCGGGGGCGAGTTGCTGGTCATACTCATCTCTCCGGGGCGGTTCCCACCGAGAGGTCCCACCACCCCGGTGGTAAATCTTTCACTGGCATCGACGGCTGCAGTCCCTGTCGTTTGATTGACGTTCGAACGCCCACGCAAACTCGCAGGTCTGAGAGCAAGCCTCGATAGGGTATCCTCAAACGCGACCGAGAGATGTCGCGGTCGCGAAAAACGATTCGTTCCGAGTTCACGTTGATCGGTGTGGCCACGATTGAATCTTGTCGTAGTCCCCCGGAACAACGGGGCCGTCGAGAATCGGATCATCCGTCTCAACCATCCACTCGTGGAGTTGCTCCGAGAGGTCCACTCGGACGTCCTGATAGCGCGGTTCGTTGACGACGTTGTCGTCCTCCTGGGGCGCATCCCGGAGGTCGTACAATTCTTCGTACTGTCGCGATGGGACAGTGTCTGTTTCGCGGACTTCGCGTCCGGATTCGCTCGAGAATACGTCTGCCGGCAGGTAGACGGTCGGGAGGGGCCAAAACCGTCGGACGTACTTATAACGGTTCGTCCGCACCGCCCGGATCGGATTGTACATGTCATGCCAAGTCATCTCGGCAAAGACGCGATCTCGCTCGTCGTAGCCCCCGTACTCGTCGGCAACGAGTCCGGCAAAACTCCGTCCGGAGATCCTGTCGGGTACGTCGATCCCCACAAAATCGAGGATCGTCGGCAAGACATCGATATTACTCAGGAGTTCGGCGTATCGTTCGCCTCCCTCGATGACGCCGGGATAGCGCAACACGAGCGCCGCTTCGATTCCTGCGTCGTAGCAGGTCCCTTTCGCTCTGGGGAACGCGATCCCGTGTTCGGTCGTGAAGATGACGAGCGTCTCGTCCTCGATATCCGCCGCATCGAGTGCCTCGAGAATCGTCTCGATAGCTTCGTCGATCGCGACGATCATGCCGCGCATCTCCCCGAGATCGTGGCGGATTCCCCGTCGGTCGGGAAGGTACGGCAGCGGCCGCACGTCGTCCGGATCGTCGGCATCGTAGTATCCGGCATCGAATCCGAATCGACCGTTTTCCTCCTCGACGCGGTGACACTCGAAGAATCCGATCGACGCGAAGAAGGGGTCGGTATACGCGTCGGCGTCCAGAAACGACGCCACGACCGACGCGACGTTTCGCGCCCGGTTGGCCTGGTGGACCGTCGGCGAGACGCCCGGATAGAGGTTCCCTTCGGAGTGGACGTGATCGTACTCGAGACGGTCCGTGTCCTGCGTAATATGCTGGAGCCCGAAGAGGTGGGTCTCGTAGCCAGCGTCCCTGAGGTAGTGTGGGAGAATGCGCTCGTCGGCGTCGAGTTCCCAGTCGCCGTGCGCGAGCCCCATGAGCCCGTTGACATGGGGGGCGCGGCCGGTCATGAGACTACCCCGACTCGGCGAGCACTGCGGTGCGGCCGCGAAGTGCCGGTCGAACACCGCGCCGTCGGCTGCGAGCGCGTCGATACTTGGAGTCTCGGTATCTACGCCGTAACAGCCCAGATAGCGACCGAGATCGTGGCTGTGGATTAAGAGAACGTTCGGTCGTGCATCTGCCATGCCCTCATCCTACGACAGAGTGACGAATAATAGTTGACCAGTAGGAAGGCGATCGAAGTGTCGCCGTGACGGTCGCACTCGATTACCGTCGCTCACTCCGGGACACTCTTTCGGCCCGTCAGTGTGTCGGGATCGAGTCGAAAGTCGTGAAACTCGATTTCGTCCCGCGGCCGCTCGAAAATGTCGACCGTGGGAATCCGGACCGCCCACATCCCCTGGACGACGACCGAGTCCGGATGTGCGTCGGCTAACTCTTCGAGGGTGCCGGTCGCGACGACGCTACGCCAGCCATCGTCCGTTTCAGCGTACGTAACGAACGATACCGGATTCGCGATGACGTCGTCCTTGCGGGTCCCTGGCGGAAACGAGAGCCGGAAGTAAAATGCCGCATCAGCATCGTAATACCCGTACGAAACGGGGATCGACGCCGGCGGTTCGTCCGATTCGGTCGAGAAAGAGAGAACGCCAGTCCCGCCGGTTCCGAGCAGGTCGTTCCGTTCGGCTTCGGTCAGGTTCGTCCAGCGAAGTCCCGTCATCCCGTACTGCTACACGCACCACAACGAAAAATCAGCGGGGAATATTCTCTCGGAGTGGCAACTTTCGAGGCCGTCTCCAGCCGTGGACGACGCTCGAGCGAGTAACGGACGGATCGGTCTCAGGCGATGAACTTTGTGTGTTGGTCTCGTACCACAGGGTACGGATGACGATCGACGAACTCACCGACTACGGCATGGAGCGAATGACGGACGACGAAATCGAGGTATTTCTAAAGACGCAGAGTTTGGGCGTTCTCGGGTTACCGACGGAGGGGACGCCGTATCTGATTCCGCTCTCGTACGGCTACGACGGCGGATCGACGCTGTACTTCGTCTACGTCGTCGGGGCGGAGAGTCGCAAAGCGACGCTATCGGACCGGGCGGATACCGCCAGTTTCCTCGTCTACAGCGCCGAGACGATGTTCCACTGGCGAAGCGTCCTCGCGACGGGCTCGTTACGCCGGCTTTCCGACGACGAGCGATCCGCGATCACCGACGCGCAGACCCCGATCTGGCGACCAGAACTCCTCGAGACCGCGAGCGAGGCGGAGTCGACTCGGATCTACGAACTGACCGTCGACGAGTGGACGGGCATTCGACACGCGATCGCTCCGCCGACGTTCGCCCAGCGCTCGAGTCGGGATCAGTCGAAGTAACGCGGCATCGAGCGCGAGACACATATCAACCCTAATATGAGAAACGCATATAGACTTCTGTCCACTACGAGAGGTCACAATGATGGCAACGACCCACGCGCTCTGGGGAATGGTACTCGCGCTCCCAGTCCTCGCGACCGCCCCGGAGTTCGCCCCAGCCGCGTTCCTCGCCGGGCTCGTCGGCGGACTCGCCCCCGACCTTGATCTCTACGTCGGCCACCGAAAAACGCTCCACTACCCCGTGTACGCCGCTCTTGCAACGGTCCCCGCAGTTGGACTGGCAGTTTTCGTCCCGTCGACGGCGACCATCGTGCTCGCCGTCGGTCTCGCCGCAGCGGCGGCACACGCCGCGACCGACGCCGTCGGGGGCGGCCTCGAGTTACGCCCGTGGCTGGCGGGCTCCGAGCGGGCGGTCTACAGCCACTACCACGACCGTTGGATTCGTCCGCGCCGCTGGGTGCGTTACGACGGCGCCCCCGAGGACCTCGGTCTAGCGGGAGTCGCAGCAGCGCCGCTCGTCGTCGCGGCTGACGGACCAGTAGCCGTCGTCGTGCTCGTGCTCCTCGCGGTGTCGGCCGTCTACGTCCTATTGCGAAAACCGCTGGCGACCGTCGCCGAACGATTCGCCCGGGCGGTCCCGTCTCCGCTGCGTCCGTACGTCCCCGAGCGGTACCGCGACGTCTGATCGACGGTGTAGCCGCGAGGACAACGCCGTGCAAAGTCGCTTGGACCGTTCAATACTCCGGCCGCTGCGCGCGGATGACGTCCGCGAGTTGCTGTTCTTCGTCGGCGATGAGTTCCGTCAAATCGTCGGCGGTAATGATCCCGACGAGGTCGTCGCCCTCGCAGATGGGGATCCGGCGGATACCGTGGTCGGCCATCAGATTCGTCGCCTGGTAGAATCCGGCGTCCGCCTCGAGCGTCTCGGGATCCTCGGTCATCACGTCTGCGGCGGTTTGGTCGATCGGATCGGTTTCCTCGGCGAGCACCCGCACGGTCAGATCACGATCGGTGACGATGCCGACCGGGCTTCCGTCCTCGGTGATCACGACGCTGCCGACGTTTTCGTCGTCCATCTTCGCCGCGAGGTCGCCGACTGACGCGTCCGGTTCGGCCATTACGACGTCGCTCCGTGAGAGATCTTCGATTGGCATGGATACCTCAAACGGAGCTACGCGACACGAATAGTTAATTCATTGCCACTTCTATCACACCGCCAAACAGTACGGTAAACAAATAGAATAGCGGACTGGCGGGCATACGACTCTCGATAACTTTCGAGCAGTTATTGGGGACAGGTTGCCTCGTTGTCGCCGTAATCGCGAGCCGCTCAAGAGATACGACAATACTGGTCAACGGAACACAGTTGTCCACCCGCGACGCTATCATCGTCGAGCCCAAACCTCATGTATGGTCCAAACGGTTCTGGTTCCGGTCGACGGATCGCCACTGTCATCGCGTGCCTTCCGGCACGCGCTCCGCGAGTTTCCCGACGCGGAGATTACGGCGTACCACGCGGTCGATCCGTTCACCCCCGACGCCGTCGGCGTCGACTCGACGTACGAACCGATGATCGGCACGGACGCGTGGGACCAGGCCGTCGCTGTGGCAACGGATCGCATCTTCGACGACGTAGCTGAAGTCGCTACGGACTACGATCGGTCGGTTGCGACCGAATCGGACATCGGCGATCCGAAACGGCTCATCATCGAGTACACCGTCGACAAAGACATCGATCACATCGTCATGGGATCTCACGGGCGGCTCAACGCCGAGCGGCCGCTGTACGGAAGTGTGACCGAGACGGTCGTCCGCCGAGCGCCGGTCCCCGTAACCGTCATTCGATGACGACTAGTCGAGCCGCGACTCGAGCGTCCGTTTCAGTTCGTCGGTTTCCCGTTGCAGACCGTCACTAATCTGGACGTCGTACGGCTCGGGATCCTCGATCCGTCGGTTCGGTTCCGGAAGTTTTCGTCGCTCTTCTCGCGCCGTCCGTCGGATGGCCTCGAGATCCGGAATCTCGTAGACGCGCTCTCCGTCCTCAATCACTGTGACGAGTTGCTCCGTGCCGGGGAGTTGTTCTTTCTGAAGGCCGATGATATCGCCCACGTATTGTCCGTTGGACTCGGTCCGGCGGACGGTTTTGGCACCCGGATAGGTTACCTTTCCCGTCGAGAGCTTCATGGTCGGTTGCATCTCCTCGTCCCGTTCGACGGCCACGAGCTTGTAGACACCCTCGACTTTCGGCGCGTCCGTGCTCGTCACTAACGCGGTTCCCGGGCCGAATCCGGACCCGATCCCGCCGCGCTTAAGGAACTCGCGGATCGCGTACTCGTCGATACCCGAGGAAATAAATTGGTCGACGTTGGGGATGACGTCGTCGACTTCCTTCGACAGCGCAGCCAGATCACCGGAATCCAGCCGGACGCCTCGCAGGTCAACGTCCGCCTCATCGACGATTTCGCTTGCAATCTTCGCCCCCCTGACGGTGTCGTAGGTGTCGATCAGGAATACACTCTCGTCGCCGTACTCGTCGGCAAACGTCCGAAACGAGTCGCGCTCGCGATCGAAACTCTGGACCCACGAGTGAGCCATCGTCCCGAACACGGGAATGTCGAACGCTTCGCCGGCGGCGACGTTCGATGTGCCGTCGAACCCGCCGACGTACGCCGCCCGTGCGGACTTCATTCCGGCGTCCGTGCCGTGTGCCCGTCGCGAGCCGAAATCGACGAGTTGCTGTCTGTCCCCCTCGCGATCGATCACGTCCCGCATTCGGCTCGCCTTCGTCGCGATCAGGGACTGGTACCCGATCTGGTTGATCAGCGCCGTCTCGAACAGCTGTGCCTGAAAGATCGGGGCGGTCACCTCGAGGAGCGGCTCGTTTGCAAACGCGGGCATCCCCTCAGGCAGCGCGCGCACGTCGCCGGTGAACTCGAAGTCCGATAGTCGCTCGAGAAACGCGTCGTCGAATCCCTGTTCGGTCAGGTACTCGAGGGCACGGTCGCCAAACGAGAGGGTGTCGATGTAGTGAAGGACCTGTTCTAGGCCAGCAGCCACCATGTAGCCGCGGTTCGGGGGTAAGTCTCGGACGAAGAGGCTGAACGTCGCCCGCGGGTTGTGGTTCTGATTGACATAGGCCTGCATCATCCGCAGTTCGTAAAGGTCAGTGAACAACGGTCCGTTCTCAGGGGTTACGTAGCCGAAGGTCGGTCGAGACATTCCGTCAAACGGACCACCCGATAGGTGATAAGTAGCGGGTCCGCTCACTGATTGTCAGTCTCAATCAGTATTCTTACCAGAGGGTATTTTTTCGACCGGCTACCAGTATTTCGATCCTATCAGAGACTGTATTTCGAACTGTACGAGACGCCTTCCGTCGACTGACTAGTTTTGAAAAGCTATCTGAGCTCGATGTCGATGCGTCAGGATTCGACCTGAATATCACCGATCATCGTCGTCGGATGGACTTCACAGATGTACGTGACCATCTCGCTGCTCGCCTCGAACTCGAGCCACTGCTCTTCGGGTTCGGTAACGACCTCCGTCTGGAGGTCATCGACTACCTCGTCGTTCTCGTTGCGAATTTCGATATTGTGTTGGGCGCCGTCGCCCTGGGTCCAGCCCATCTCATACGTTTCACCCTCCTGAAGGACGAGCATCGGATTCTCCTCGTCCGCGATCGAGTCGGGCGCGAGGCCGAGCCATCCGGGCGTCTGTCCGTCGAATTCGATCTGTGTCCCGGGCTCGATCTCGACGCCGTCACCGCCACCGCCATCGCCGCCGTTACCGCTGTCGTTACCGTCGCCGTTACCGCCATTACCGCTACAGCCGGCGACGAACGCCGTCGAGGTCACAGCCCCCGTCAGCTTGAGAATCCGGCGTCGCGATATGTTCATATCTCGGGTCACAGTCGCAGTCCGACCCGAGCACGGATGTTTAGGTACCTATCTAATGCAAGGAGGTGATCCGGACGAAAGTTTCAGTTGTTACGGAAGTCGTTCACTCGACGATCAACACCGGCACCGTCGCCTCCTCTGAGACGCGCTTTGACACGCTCCCGCGAACGAGATGGTCGAATTCGCGATGCCGACCGATGACGATGAGATCGATATCGTTGTCCCGAGCGTACGTCAGTATCGAGCGGTGCCGGAGACCATGCGTAACGGTCCCGTCGACGTGCTCGACGCCGGCGTCTGCCGCGCGAGTGCAAACGTGTTCGACCGCCCGTTGACCGATATCCTCGAGATCACTAAACTCGATTCCAGGGGCGATCGCGGCTGAATTGACCACGTACAGCGTATGAAGCGTCGCCTCGTTCTCGTCGGCAAGGGCGATCGCTTCGTCGATCGCCCGCTCCGTGCTCTCGCGTCCGTCGGTCGGGACGAGAATGCGATCGTACATACTCCGACGTTCATCGAGGAGATCAATAGTCACCGGGGCTTGACGGAGGAAAATCGCCGCGCCGATGTTCAGGCCGCGCTCGAGGTGCTCGATATTGGCGATCCGGGAGGACATGACGCTGATCGACTCGAGCGGCAGGGGATACTGACCGAAAGATCCGGCGTGCCGATTTCCGGCAGCGACGGCAAGCGGACGCGCGACCTTCGCGCAATCGGACGCAGTCGGTGGCCGAACCGGTCCGATCGAACCGTAGTCCGGTATTCCTATACCTTCCGCCTAGTCACTACGAATTAACACGATGAAACCATCGATCGTACGTCAGGCGGAACGCGGAATCCGGTGTGCATTGCTCGTAGTGTTCGCGCTCGGCGTTCGTCGACGCGATCCGGGTGCAGTCGTCAACGCCATCGTCGCGGCGATAGGAACGTACCTGCCCGACCTCGCCGAACGGACGTACGGCGTCGATATTCGACCCTGGCAGCGCGTCTACGTGCAGGTTGCGATGATCACTCACGCCATCGGAATGCTCGGTCCGTACGACGACGTCTGGTGGTGGGATCACCTCACGCACACGCACTCCTCGTCGATCCTCGCCGGCGTCGTCTTCGCGAGCAGTCGGCGTCGGGGTCGCGATCCTCGGCCCCGCGTGGTCGCCGTAGTCGCCTGCCTCGGACTCCTCTGGGAGATCGTCGAATACGCCGTTCACGCCGCGGGGAGACGCCTCGGCGTGGAACCGGTACTCGTCTCGTACGGGAAGAAAGACACCGTTCTCGACCTCGTCTTCGATCTGGTAGGTGCAGTACTGGTTCTCGCGTTCGGCGACCGCGTTCTCGGCAATCTCGCCACCGGTGAATAAATAGCAACGTTCGACGACTCGAGTCGCTGTGGGGCACGGGGATATCGGCGTCGTCGGATGATGCTGGCCCGTCGGTACTGACAGGGACCTCGCGAGTTCAGACAGCGTACCGATCGAGTCACGAAGATCGCGTCACGACCAATACGGGGATGTCGACCGTTCTGAGGAGCGACGAAGTGACGCTGCCGAGAACTCTGCGGCCTAGATTCGACCGGCCGCGCGCCCCCATAACGACGATGTCGATATCGGCATCGTCGACGTACTCGCGGATGCCAGCAGCGACACCGTCGACCGACGTCGTCCGCACGACGGCCGTCGTAATGTCCGAGACTTCGTCTCCGATCTCCGCTGCCACGTCCGCAACGATCTCCTCACCGTTGGTCTCGAGTCTGTTTACGAATTTACGCTCGAGGCCACCTGCGTTAAAGAGGCCTCCTGCAGCCTGCAGATCGACGACGTTGAGCACGTGGACTGCCGAATCGTATCGCTGTGCGACCGCAACGCCGTGTCGGGCGGAATCGGCAGCGATTTCGCTTCCGTCCGTCGGAACGAGCAGATCGGAGTAGTCGACCGGCGCATCCGGGGCACCGTTCGGGACGACGAAGACGGGAACAGCGCTTCGGTGGAGGAGCTGTTCCGTGACGCCGCCGAGGAGTCGCTTTCCGAGTCCTGTCAGTCCCTGTCTTCCAACGACGATCAGCCCCGCATCCCGTTCGGCTGCGTACTCGGCGATCCGGATCGCAGGCTTCCCGTCCGCCAGTTTCGTCGTTACGGGCCGGTCGATATCGTCCGCGAGGTTCTCGGTTTCTTCGAGAACCGTTTCGCCGCGTTCTCGGAGTCGCGCCTTTTCGTCGGCCGATCTCGCGAGTCGAAGTGCCTTCCGCTCGACGACGTACACGATATCGACGGTCGCGTTAAAGACGCGGGCAAACTCGAGTCCGCGTTTCGCAGCCAGCTCGGCCTCGTCACTTCCGTCGACGGCGATCAGAATCCGGTCGTACATAGCTTCGTCTTCGACTCCCACGGTCTTCGTTCTTCACCAGCAGCTGAGTTAGTGCTACTCATCGGTCGCTCTCGTGACGGTGTAATCACCGTCTCGCGGGTCGGTTCCGCGTTCAGCCATTTTCGGGTTGCGGTCCGCCGCCCGTCTGTGCCTCTTGGGCATCGCCCCAGCCGCCGGCGTCGACGACTTCGAACAGCTTCTCCCAGTTCTCGTCTCGTCGGTCTTCGGGGAGCTGATCGCGTAGTTGCCGGAAATCCGACTGTGGAACCTGTGTCCGAACGAGATCGACGATGACGCGGGCGTGGTACGCAGCCTCGGACGGGTCGTTCCCTTCGATTTCGCTCACTCGCGAGACGAACTCCCGCCAGTCGAATCGCTGGCCGTGTTCGTCGACGGCGCCGGTCATGTACCAGCGAATCTCCATCGGCAGCGAGGCCGCGAGATCCTCGGCTGCGCCGTCCGGAATCCGCTGGCCGAGCGTCATGAGCGTGGCTCTGATCGCGCGAACGGTTTCGCCCGTTCCCGGTAGCTCGAGTCGATGCTGAACCTCGCCAGTGAATTCATCGAAATTCATAGCGCTCGAGGATCGCACACCGCTCAGCACTATAAATCCCTCCCGTCGGTCGTCTCAGTTGTCGTTTCGACGAGTACCGGTATTCGGCGCTCGAGCGAATCAGAAACGAACTGTCACCGTACCAACTCTACCGAGGGACGCGTCAGCGAACACCAAAGAATCACGCAGTTCCGGAGCGTACGCCGTCGTATGAACACTCAGCGACTCAAGCGGTTCCTCGAGTTCTTCGTTATCGGTATCGTTTTCGGCGTCACCGAGGACGTTCTCGCCGTCGTAATCGCGACGGACGCAGCGGTCACGCCTGACGTGATCGGTATCGTCGTACTAATTGCGATTCCGTTTGCCGTCCTTTCGGAACTCGTCGTGGATCATCCGAAGTTCCTCCACTTCGATCGACTGGCGCTTCGCATCAGGCGCGGTCTCTCGAGGGGAGAACCGATCGACGATACGCTGCCGCCTCGAATTCACGGGGACGGACGGCGCAATCGACTCTTCTCACCCGCACATCTCCATTATCGGTGCGACGTCTGCGGTGACGACTACGAAACGGGCGCACTTCTGCGCGAACACGTCGAACGCAGTCATTCGTCGGTGGACATCGACTGGTGGCTCGTCGCGGCATCGCCGGAGTCCGTTCCTCAGCTTTCTCGGGACTAGCTTTCTCGAACGCCCCGTCAGCAACTACCACCTGCCACGGACGGGCTAAATTAGTGCTGCTCTCGTACTGATTCAGTTGTCCGTCCGTTTCTTCTATCCTCGAGGTGATCGAGCCTCGAGGGAGAGTCGGTTTCGCCCACTGTTAGACGGGGAGAGAGCGTGGAACGACTTTCGAGCGATGTCGGTACAGCGTAGCCAATAGAACACACGGCGAACAGGAGACTAGAAGTCGTTCGTCGGGAGGAGAACCGGGGAACACTGATCGGACTGCTCGTCCCGGGCGAGTTTCTTGTACGCTCGCGACGTCTTCCCAGTATGGCAACGCACGCACTCGTCCCGCTCGACGGCTCGCCGCAATCGTGGGCCGCGTTCGACCACGCGGTTTCGAACTACGACGGCGAGACGATCACCACGTTACACGTCGTCGATCCGATGGAAGGGATCTACAGCGATTACGGAGGCGGCGGCTACTACGATGCGGGAGCCCACGAACGGGCCGTCGAACGCGGCCAAGAACTCGGCGAGCGGGCGCGCGAGCGAGCCGACGACGCGGGTATTCTCGAAACGACCGTCCTCGAAACCGCGGTCGAGACGGGGCCGCCCGCGAGGACGATTCTCGAGTACGCCGACGAGAACGACGTCGACCACATCGTCATGGGCAGCCACGGTCGCTCCGGCGTCGCGCGGATTCTGCTCGGGAGCGTAGCGGAGACCGTGACGCGACGGGCACGAGTACCGGTAACGATCGTTAGGTGAGCGAGCGAGAGCCGTTCTCGCTCGCGATCACGGCGCCTTTCGGCGGACCTGCTCCGGGGCATCGGCAAGTTCGACTTCGACCTCGTTCGTTCGCATGAACGGCGGCGTCCACGGATCGTTGTACTGGAGCAGCGTCGGCTCGCCGCGGGGGTCGAACTCCCGGTGAGAGAGCTGCTCGAGCAGTCGAGTCCGCTCTCGATCGACGCGCTCGTCCGTCGCGTACCACGAGAATCGGCGCACCGCGACCGTCCGCGGCGACTCGACTACGAGTCGGATGGCAGGATCGGTCGGCATCGGCGCAGTCTCGGGCGTGTACGCCCGTGGAAGATAGAATGCCATCGTCACGTCGCCACCGTCGGATCCGGTTCGTACGGGCGCGGTCATCGAAATCGCCGTCCCGCGGACCGCCACCGGTGCAGTCATCGCCACGTCTTCGCGGCGCCCGTTCGCTCCCGAAATGTATCGAAAAAGGCGTCTGAACGCCGTCCGCGCGTCCGGCGCCGTCGTTTCGACGAGGACCGTCCGCGGATAGCGACGGATCTCGACGCCGTCGAAGCGCTCCAGCGTTTCCGAGGGGACGCGCTCGGTCGTCCGGCTGACGTACGTTCCCCAGCCGATCCACAGTCCTAGCAGAGTGGCAGTGCCGACCAGTAGGTTTCGGATGGATCGCATAGGCATCGCACGTCTCACAGTCCAATAGATCCAGGGGGCGGTTCGAGGACACCTCGAGTCGGCCGTCGGCGAGGCGTCTACATCCTGGCATGTCATATAAGGATCGAGGCGTCGTCAGTTAGCGTGTGAGCAGCACCGAGCCACAACCGCTCGAACTCGAGTCCCTGACGAAGTACTACGGCGACGTTCGGGGCATCGAGGACCTCACGTTCACCGTCAGCCGGGGCGAGATTTTCGGCTTTCTCGGCCCGAACGGTGCGGGAAAGTCGACGGCGATCCGCGTCATCCTCGGACTGTTGAAACCCACCGATGGAACGGCATCGCTGATGGGATGGACCGTGACGGATCGAACGGAACTACGCGAGGCGAAACAGCACCTCGGCTATCTTCCGAGCGACGTCACCTTCTACGATCGCGTGACGGGTGAGGAGGTGCTCGACCACTTCGGTCGACTGCGCGGAGACGAGCGTCGCGAGGACCTCCTCGAGCGCTTTCCCGTTCCCCTCGATCGGAACGTCAAGGCCTACTCGAGCGGCAACAGGCAAAAGCTCGCGATCGTCGCGGCGTTCATGCACGAGCCCGACCTGGCGATCATGGACGAGCCAACATCCGGGCTGGATCCGCTCGTTCAGAACGAGTTCTACGAACTGCTCGAGGAGCGACGAGACGCGGGCCGGACAAGTTTCTTTTCCTCGCACATTCTGAGCGAGGTCCGTCGCGTCTGCGATCGCGTTGGAATCATTAGGAACGGGCGCCTGATCGAACTCGACACCGTCGAGAACATCCTCGCGGATGGGGGCACGATCGTAACCGTTCGATTGGCCGAGGAGCCGCTAGCAGCGGCGCTCGAGTTTCCGGGCGTCGCGCGTGTCGATCGGCAGGGTGACGACGGCAAGTACCGATTAGTTCTCGCACGGGAGTTCGACGCCCTGATTGACCGGCTGAGTGAGTACACCGTTCTCGACCTTGAGGTCCGCGAGGCGTCCATCGAGGACGTGTTTATGCACTTTTATGGCGGAACGGACGAGGATCTCGATTCGCCAACGAGCGGGAACGGCGCGTCACCCTAGTGATCGAGCGCGCGAGCGCACGGCGACGCCGTCGCCGCTCACGGTCTCAGCGCCGCCGGAACCACCAGATCGCCGCCAGCGCGAACACGACTGCGACGGCGACGAACGGCGCGATTGAGTCGACGTCGGTGTCCTCATCCGTTTCGGCGACCGAAACCGGAACCTGGACGGGATCCCCGCTCGCTCGGTTCCCGGAGCCCACGTCGTACGAGAGCGCGAGCGAGACGCTGGTTGTCGTCTCGACCGCGTCCGAGGACGACTCGAGAGCGAACCGCACCGTCTCCGACTCTCCCGGCTCGAGCGCGCCGACGTACGCCATCGGCGACTCGCTCGTCAGCGGTGGCCCCACCTCGATTGCGGCGACGACGCCGGTCACCGAGCCGTCACCGTCGTTCGTGATTCGGACCTCGTAGACGCCCGCTCCGTCGACGGGAATCTCGTCGCGGACCGGCGTCACATCGAACGCTCGAGACCCATCAACCGGGAGCTTGAGCAGCGCCGGACCGTCGGTCCGGACGACTGTTTCTTCGTCGTCATCACCGTCGATTCGGGTGTCGTTCGTCTCGTCGGTTTCGTTCAGTCGAAATTCGTCGTCGGCCGGCCCCTCGGTGTCGATTTGGTACTGCACGGACGCGAACAGCGGATACGTCTCCGAATCGACGTCTGAGACCACGACGTCGACGGCGACGGTCTCGGTGTCGCCGGGCCAGATGTCGTCGACGACGACCGACCGCGTCGATTGCGGTGCGTCGGGCGGCCCGAACGTCACGGCCCCGTCGACCGCTCGCACCGTCACGACGACGTCGGTCGCCTGTCGATCACCGTCGTTTGTCACCTCGAGCGTGACCGGCGCCGTTTCGCCCGCACGGATCGACTGATTCTCCGCGACGGCGACGGTGACGTTCCCGTCGGCCGCCTGGACGATTTGTGGATCGGTCGTCGGTACGGCACGCGGCGGTTCGGGTGTGGACGTGTCGTTCTCGACGGGCGGCCGCGGCGTGAACTCGTTTCCAGCCGAATCGGCGATCGACGCGCTCTCGTCGGCACTCGAATCGTTGATCGATCCATTCGTATCGTTTCGTGACTCGTTCTGTAGCAGCGTGATCGGCCCCGTTTCGACCGGGATCGTCGCCGCGACGAGTCCAAGCACCAGAACAACGGCAACCGAGAGAACACCCACCGTAACGGCTGCTCGACGCCGCTGATTCGAAGTCGCCTCTCGGCCGCCCATTTCCACCGTGAAACGGTCGATCCGTGGATAAATCGTCCGGCTCGTTCCCGTCGTTGAAGGATCGATTACCGGACCGTTGTCGTGACAACTGTTCGTTACCTCGAGCGGCTGCGCTTCACGTATAAGGTTCCGGCTCCCGTCGGGAGACAGGACCTGATATCCGATGCTCGATCTCACCGCGTTCGAAGCCGGTCGTCGACTCCGCGGGTCGCTGCTACTCGCCGGTGCGATGGTCGCGCTGATCGCCCTTACGGTTGCGCTCTTTCCGTCCATTCAGGAGACGGGCGCCGATCTCGACGCCTATCTCGAGTCGCTACCGCCCGAAGCGACGCGCGCGTTCGTCGGGAATGTGACGACGCTGACCACGATCGAGGGGTATCTCGTCTCCCAGCTCTACCAGTTCGGCTGGGTGTTGCTGCTCGCGATCTACTACGCCTACGCCGCGGCCTCGACCGTCGCGGGGGAGGTCGAACGCGGGACGGTGGGACTGACGCTGTCGCTGCCGGTGACGCGGTCGCGGGTCGTGGTCGGCAAGTTCCTGTCGCTCGTTCCGGGCGTCGTGTTGCTCAACGCGATCACGTTCTTCGCGGTCTACGTCGGCGTGGTGTTCGTCGGCGAATCGATCGACGTCACGGACCTGTTCACCGTCCACGCGTACTCGATCGCCTACCTGCTCGCCTGCGCCGGGGTCGGACTCGCGGCCTCCGTCGCGTTCGATTCCGTCCGCCGCGCGCAGACCGTCGGCGCCGGATCGGTCTTCGGGCTCTTCCTGCTCGATACGTTTACCTTCGACACCGAATACGAGTGGCTCGGCGACGTCGCGTTCTCCCGGTACTTCGACCCCGGTGCGATTCTTGTCGACGGCGACCTCTCGTGGTCGGATCTCTCCGTCCTCGTGGTCGCGATCGTCGTCCTCGTCGTCGTCAGCGGCGAATACTTCGAACGGCGGGACCTCTCCGGGTGACTCGCGGCGATCCGTCGATGGGCGTCTCACCCGCAGGTGACTAACACGCCGCCGCCGCGTCCCGATCTCGCTCCCGAGCGCGCCGACTCACATATACATTCGATCCTCGGGGAAATCGCGTCTCTCGATCGACTGCTCTTCCTGTTTGAGCGTCGCTAGCCGCGACGCGAGTTCCTCGAAATACCGTTTCATCTCCTCCGATCGCTGTCGTAGCTCTCGTTCGTCGACTTCGATCGGATAGCAGGATTCGACGCCCTCGAGGAGCCTGAGAGCGGCATCGATATCCGGGCCAGGAAGGTGTGTCGGCGTGACGAACGCCCCGACCGACGGTCGAGGCGTCCCGATTCCGCGGCCGAGTAACTCGCCGGTCGTCCCGTCCACCACACCGCCAGGGAGCGGTTCGATACCGGCGGCCTCATCGCTGAAGTGGTCTCGCCTGAAGGAGGGAGTCGCGGCGTAGAAGACGTCGTGTTCGTCTTCGGCGTGAGGGTACGGTGTACTGTGAAGGACGCCAATTTCGTCGATATCGCGACCACTCGACCAGTCGAGTAGGGCGTCCACAAATATCTCTGCCACGGAAACCGGGATGAACACCTCACTGACGAGTATCATAATCGGTGCGTCGTCGACTCGATACAGTCGGATCGGACGCCGAGGCGTTCCCTCTTCGACCGGAGTGACGCTCGGAAGGTTCCGAGTGGCAACGGAGCCGATTTGCGTCGTCTCGAGGTGGGTAATGAGATAGTCGATCGCCGTGAGACTGGCCGCTCCGACGTCGGCCAGCCCGACGAGGAGGACGTCGCTCGAATCGACGTCAGCAGCCGTCCGCACTTCGAATGACGGTTCTCGAGCCATACCCCTCGTTCGCGACTATTTGACATAGCTGTCTAGCCACCGCGGACCGACTGACGGATCTCGAGGAGGGTAGTCCAAAGGAGGGTTCGTTCTATCCAGTCGTCACGGATACTGGAAGGAGATCCCAGTTCTCGGAAGACGCTTGTAGAAGCGAACACCGAAGATGCGACCGTCGTAATCGTTGCTTGGGATACGGATGCTCACGATACGATGGCGATTCTCCCCGTCACAAAGTTGAACCCTTTCGTTCGTATCGTCGCGACGGCAAGCGGCCGCGAAAACGTTGAAAAGCTCGAACACGCAGGATTATCGAGCGGATATTTTGACTGTGAGTGTCCCCGGGGCAGGAATTCCTGTAACGATCACTGCGTCGAATCCGTTTCCAGATAAAATTCGGAGTGGGGTTCGAGGGCATCGAGCTTGGGCGGTGCCGGATGGCGAACGATGAACACGTCGTACGATTCCTCGGCGGCGACGTGAACGCCGACGCTCGTCAGCGGCGTTACGATACGGCCGACGTTGTCGCTGCCGAGGAACACGACGCTCGGATCGTGGTTCCGTATCAGTCGCTCGATGTGATCGGCGAGCTTGCCCTCAGGGGGAAACTCGCGGATTCGTTCGAATTCGAACGCTGCCGATGGTGCAAGTATTTGTACCTGTTCCCGAAGACCCGTGATGACCGCGTCGACATCGTACGGTTCGTTCTCATCGATCCACCCCTTCTCTCGCGCGTATTGTTTTCGCTCCGGGACGACGACGACGGCCGCGATCTCTTCGTCGAGTGCGGCGCCGTACTCGACGGCCCTGACGAGGGCAGCTTCCGCGAGTTCCGATCCATCGAACGGGACGACGAACGTCGTACGTTCGATCTCTACGCCTCAGTCAATAACTCCGGGGGCGGTTACGGATGGTCCAAGAGAGAACCCACGCCGGTAGCCGTGGACGAATCCGTTACGATCCGTCCGTCTGTCGGGCGCGGACTGTCAATACGGGTGCCGGTGCAGTGCGGAGGACGCGCTCCGTGACGCTCCCGAGCAACTCTCGCTCGGGATCGCTTCGGCCGTGAGTCCCCATGATTAGTAGATCGACATCTTCGGTCTCCGCGTACGCGGAGATCTCCCGGTGAACCGATCCGACGGTAACTGCCGTGCGGACATCGACCCCGTCGGCGGTCGCGCTCTCGGCCGCTGCCTCGAGGGCATCCTTCGCGTCTTCTTCCAGACGATCGACCAGCGCATCCGTTTCGGAGTCGGCTCCGTAACGCGTTACGTCCACCACCGACAGGAGGTGAAGCGTCGCTCCCGTCTCGGCAGCGATTTCTACGCCGCGTTCCAACGCGATGCGCGCGTGTTCGCTTCCGTCCGTCGGAACGAGCACACGATCGAACGGGTAGCGGGACTGGATATCGTCGCTCGCACGAACGACGAGTACGGGAACCGAAGCGTTACGAACGACCTCTTCGGTCACGCGCCCCAGAATTCCCGCCCCGGCTTCCTGCCTTCCGTGCGCACCCATAACAACGAGCTCTATCTCTGCAGCTTCGATGTACTCGAGGATTCGAGCTCGGGGATCGCCCCGTTTCTCTTCGGTAACGACGGTCTCGACGTCGGCGGTCGCCGTCTCTCGAGCGTCGGCGAGTATTTCTTCGGCCGTCCGATCGAGTGCGTCCGACGGGCTGACGTCTCGATCGTCCTCCGAAACGAACAGCAGGTGAATTGTCGCTGCCGGCGAAGCGATTCGACTGGCTAGCTCGAGGGCGGCATTGTCGGGGCCGCTTCCGTCGGTCGGAACGAGGAGGCGATCGTACATATAGGTGAGTTCGCCGCTTGTTCACTTACAACTATCCGGGGCGTCTCGCTCCCTCGCGGAGCAGAGAGGATTCGCCGCGAGACGATCAAGTTCCGTTCGCGTCGATCAGAGCCGTCGTTTCGGTGTCGCGAACCGTTTCAAACCGGACAGTACACAGAGTGTTAACGGCATGACTATTTATGCTGGATCGTGATAGGACGGACTATGAGACCACGGGCAGAGCGGTGGTGCCACCTGTTGATCGGCACAGCGTTAGTCCTCCTGACGATCGGCATCGGATACGACTTCATCGTCGGAACGAAATTGGCGGATTTCCTGGTGATAATCGGCGGGCTCTTCATCGGATGGGTAGCGTTCTTCTACTGCTTGGGGAACGCATCGTTCTGGGGGTAGTTCGATCATCGTTCCGGCCCTCAGCGCTATCGATATTGGTCCCGCTTTTATCCTAGTCCCGTGGCTTCGGACGTGCAGTCGACGAGGTACACGGACCTTCGAGAGCGAGCACAGAACCGGAGAACTGTCTCGGCCGGTGATAGGCCGTTCGTGCCAGAAGCAAGTAGTTTGACGTGGTAGCCGAGGGCATGACGGACCCACTCGCAGAGCAAACGGCCGTGGTGACCGGTGCATCGAGCGTAATTGGGTGATCGATTGCGCGGGTGTTCGCCGAACACGGAGCCGATGTCGTCGTTGCAGACGTGCGAGAAAAACCGCGCGAAGGCGGAACGCACACTCACGAACTGATCTCCGACGAAACCGAAGCGACAGCGACGTACGTCGCTTGCGACGTCTCGAGCGTCGACGATCTCGAGGCGACGCTCGACGACGCCGAGCGGTTCGGCGGCGTCGACGAGCTCGTCAACAACGCGGGAATCTTTCGGGCGGAGGAGTTTCTCGAGGTGACTGGCGACCAGTACGAGCAACTCATGGGCGTGAACGTGAAAGGCACATTCTTCGGGACGCAGCTCGCGGCCCAGCGGATGATCGAAAGCGGGAGCGGACGTACCATCAACGTCTCGAGTATCGCCGGCTTCGTCGGGAACGGTAGCTACGTCGCATACTGCGTTTCCAAGGGTGCAATCCGATTGTTGACGTACGCGGCAGCCCATCGCCTCGGTCCAGACGGAATCCGCGTAAACGCGATCCACCCGGGCGGAATCGAAACCGCGATGATGGAAGACGCACACATGGGACCGGAAGCGCTCGAACAGTTCACGCGGGCGATTCCGTCGCGGCGGATCGGAAATCCCGAGGATATCGCGGGAGCCGCGCTGTTTCTCGCAAGCGACCTCTCGAGTTACGTGAACGGCGAGTCACTCGTCGTCGACGGCGGGTACACCCACTCTGGATGACCGGACGCGTTCAAAAACGGAGTGACGTCGAAAGTAGTGGTTCGATCTTCGCTCAGTCGTCCAGTCTTGCAGTTTTCCTCTTTGCCAACCTCAGAGTGCATTCGACTTCCCCTCGGTGTATGTTATCACTGCTGACCGAAACAACTATCGATAGCAAAGTTGCTTGTGCAGGGGTGAGAACTATTGGCTTTTCTCCCAGATAGTATTGTAAGGTAATTCCAATGGTGGACCAAATCAATCCCGATCGGCTCGCAGATATGCTCGATTCAGACGAGTCGTTCACGCTCATCGATACGCGTCCCGAGGATAGTTACGAGGGCTGGCGGATTCACGGCGCCGAGAACATCCCGTTCGGTCCGGGCGACGAGTTCGCGGACGAAGAACTCGAGCGCGTCGAAGCGGCGCGAGACGACGATTCGATCGTCGCAATCTGTGGGAAGGGACTTACCTCGACGCCGTTCAGCTTCGAACTCGAGCAACACGGTTACGACGACGTGTCCGTCGTAAAAGGCGGCATGGAGGATTGGAGCAAGGTCTACGAGGTCGTTCCCGTCGAGACCGAAAACGAGGACCCCGTCGTTCTTCAACTGCAGCGACGGGCGAAGGGTTGTCTCGGCTACGTCGTCGGATCAAAGCGCGCCGAATCGGCCGTCGTCGTCGATCCGACGCGACAGACGGATCAGTTCAAAATCGTCGCCGAGGAGGCCGGGCTCACAATCGAGCGCGTCCTCGACACTCACGTCCACGCCGACCACATCTCGGGTGGATCGAAACTGGCGGCGGAGTTGGACGTTCCCTACCATCTCGGAGAACACGCGAGCGAGCGGGGCGTCGAGTACGACTACGAACCCCTCGCCGACGGCGAGACGATCGAACTCGGCGAGATCGAGATCGAAACGCTACACACGCCGGGGCACACGACCGAGATGGTCAACTACCTCGTTGACGGCGAGGCGCTCCTGACCGGCGACACGCTGTTCGTCGAGTCCGTCGGCCGGACGGAGCTTCAATTCGGTGACGAAGATGCGGCACGAGGAGCTGAACTGCTCTATGAATCGATTCACGACACTATCCTCGAGCTATCGGACGAGACGCAGATCCTCCCGGGACATGTGTCAGTCACAGAGGACAACCGATATGGAGTCGGCTCGCCAGGTAACCTGATCGGCGCTCACCTGGGTGACCTCCGTGACGATCTCAAGCTGCTCGGTCTGGACGAAGACGAGTTCGTGGACCGGTTAGTCGATAACGCGCCCGCCAAGCCACCGAACTACGAGCGTGTAATCGAAATCAACACGGGTTCGGAGCCACCCAAGGACGAGTCCGAGGCGACAGAACTGGAGTTAGGGCCGAACAACTGCGCGGCCTAATTCTCTGCACGTTCATTTCTTCGGGTCCCGCCCAAAGTACACTATGAGGTAACGTGGACTCGGGTTCGCTAGCTACTGTTTGTTCTGAGTACGACTTCGGTACAGTAGAAACACATAATATTGTACTATTTTGGAATTATTAGAAACAGCACTAAGTAGCTTATCCGTGTAGTCGAACTCGTATGGCCGACACCAGTGAATACGCGACCGACGCACTCGTTTCGCCAGACTGGCTCGAAGAACACCTCGACGAGTTTGGAAACGACGACCCAGAATATCGGTTAGTTGAGGCCGATATCGAATATGAGGAGTCATACGCCGAAGGACACATTCCGAACGCGATCGGATTCGGTTGGGGGACACACCTCCAGGATTCGACGCAGCGCGATATCCTGAAAAAGAATCAATTCGCGGAGATCATGGGAGAAGCAGGGATTACAGAGGACTCAACAGTCGTCCTCTATGGCGACGAGTGGAATCAGTGGGCCGCGTACACCTACTGGCAGTTCAAGTACTACGGTCACGAGGACGTCCATCTACTGGACGGTGGACGGGTCTACTGGGAAGAAAACGACTATCCAATGACAACCGATGAACCTGATTTGCCCGAACGTGAGTACGACGTCAGCGGCCCATTCGACAATATCCGTATTTATCGGGAAGGCGTTGAGGACGCACTAGAGGTGGACGTCCCGCTTGTAGACGTTCGTAGCGCTGCGGAGTACCGCGGTGAGAAAATTGCTCCAGAAGGAAGTCGGGAAACTGCCCAGCGGGCAGGTCACATTCCAGGTGCTCAGAACATTACATGGAGTGAGAACCTCAAAGATAATAGTCGATTCAAGAGTCGAGCGGAATTGGAGGAGCTCTATGCAGACTACGGTATCACCGGTGATAGCGAAGTCATCACCTACTGTCGAATCGGCGAGCGCTCGTCGATTACATAGTTCACACTCCACGAACTCCTCGGATATGAAGACGTCCGGAATTACGACGGTTCATGGACCGAATGGGGGAACCTCATTCGCTCCCCTGTTGAGGTAGAGACTGACGATCCCGCAACGTTGGCAACTGAAGGGTAGTCCAATTGGATTCGTGATATTCCCCGCACCGTGTACGGCGCGGAGGATGTCACTCACGCTCGCCCTGCTCAGTTCTCGGTTCCGACAAAGGATGCAACACTCGTCCTTGCGGGAAGGGCGGGATTCTCTCGCTGAATCAAGATAGTAACTCGAGAACCCGTTCAAAGCGCTCGTACGCGTCGTCGCCGATCGGGTCGAGTTCGTCGTCGTCAGCGATGCCAATCAAACGCTGCGGATCGACCGCAGTGACGACCACGCCGTCGTCATCGTCATAGACGACGACGTTGCACGGAAGCAACGTTCCGAGTTCGAGATCGTGCTCGAGTCCCTGATGGGCTAACTGCGGATTGCACGCACCCAGGATTCTGTACTGTCGGAAGTCCTCGTCGAGTTTCTTTTGCAGCGTTTCCTGAACGTCGATATCGCAGAGCACGCCGAACCCCTCATCCTCAAGGGCGTCGATCGTTTTCTCGACGACGTCGTCGAACTTGCCGTCGACTTGTGTACGGAGCGTATAGGACATACTGTACGGGCGATTTCGAGAACGGTCGTCGTTGGGGTAGCAACAGCAAGCCCGTGGTACGTGCGTCAGTTCGGGGAAGACTGTAGTCCGTCCACGATGAAGAGATTACTATGATTTCTCGTCGTACCATACGATCGATCGCCGCCCTGCTCGGACTCGCGCTGCTCGCCGGACTCGCATACGCCCACCGGTGGCGATCGAACCCGTCGCCGTGCCCGTACGCCCAGCGCCACGCGATCGACCTCCCGCGTCCGGTCATCACTCGCTCCCGACTGCGCGACGTACTCGAGCCCCAGCCCGGTGAGCGTCTTCTCGAGGTCGGACCGGGAACCGGCTACTACACCGGGATGGTCGCACGGGCGATCGAACCGTCGGGTACAGTGCACGCCGTAGACGTCCAGTCGGAGATGGTCGAGCACCTCCGAACGCGAATGCGACAAGAGGGAACCCTGAACGTCGAACCGATTCGCGGCGATGCACGATCGCTTCCGTACCCGGCCGACACGTTCGACGCCGCGTATCTGGTCTTAGTCCTCGGCGAGATTCCTGACCAGGAGCGGGCCCTCGACGAACTCGAGCGGGTCCTGAAACCCGACGGTCGACTCGTCGTCGGCGAGTCGCTCCCCGACCCGCACTTCGTCGGATTCGAAGGGTTGCGACGCCGAATCGAGCAACGGGGACTGACGTTTGATGCGCGCGTTGGAACGCGAGCCGGGTATTTCGCGCGCTTCCACGTGGGGACCGCGGACCGATCGATTGACCCCGTCGAATGATCGGTTGTTAGTATATGGTACAAAACTATCTCAGGAAACCTCGAACGTGGAGCAGGAGTCCTCTCCCTCGTTCTCAGACCCCAAGGGGACATTATAGCGGATATAGTGGGTTCCGGCGGTTATCTCATCACGCCCGCAACGGTAATGACGATCGATCGAAACCATATGGTATTGTACACTACACACAAAACCTTTAAACACTATCAGCCCATACGGAGTGGTGATGGCAACTGATGCACGCGACGACGTTTCGGCGGGATCGCTCAACGAACCGATCTACATCGACGGAAGAAGCCACCTCGAGGACGTCACGACGGCACACGACGTCGTCCTCGTGGACTTCTACGCCGACTGGTGTGGCCCCTGTCAGATGCTCAACCCCGTCCTCGAGCGGCTTGCGGACACGACTGAGGCCGTGATCGCCAAGGTCGACGTCGACGAACACCAGCAGCTCGCGGGGTCGTTCGGCGTTCGTGGCGTGCCGACGCTCGTCCTCTTTGCGGACGGCGAGCAGGTTGAACAGCAGTCCGGCGCGCTGCCGGAAGACCGACTTCGTACCCTGATCGAGGGATACACTGAATGAACGAGGAAACTGATACGACCGCAGACGTTCGTGACGTGGTGATCATCGGCTCCGGTATCGCTGGCCTTTCCGCGGCTGTCTACGCCGCGCGAGCCGACCTCGAGCCGCTGGTGCTCGAGGGGCCCGAACCGGGCGGCCAGCTGACGCTGACGACCGACGTCGAGAACTACCTCGGCTTTCCCGAGGGCGTCGGCGGGATGGAGCTGATCCAAAACGGCAAGGACCAGGCCGAGCGTTTCGGCGCCGAGTTCACTCACGGCACCGTCGAAAACGCGACGCTCGAGGAACGGCCGTTCGAACTCGAGCTCTCGAACGGCGATCGGCTGCGAACGCGTGCGCTGATCGTCGCGAGCGGCGCGAGCGCTCGCTGGGTCGGCGCCGAGAACGAAGACGAACTGATGGGTTACGGCCTCTCGACGTGTGCGACCTGCGACGGCGCGTTCCACCGCGGCGACGACGTCCTCGTGATTGGCGGCGGCGATTCGGCGATGGAAGAAGCGCTCTTCCTCGCGAAGTTCGCCGACAGCGTGACGATCGTCCACCGCCGCGAGGAACTGCGCGCTTCCGAGATCATGGCCGACCGCGCCCGCGATCACGAGGATATCGAGTTCCGCTGGAACACCGAACTCGAGGCGCTCCACGGCTCGCAGGAGGAGGGTGTCACCAGCGCGACGCTCGTCTCCCATCCTGACGGGTACCCCAGCGAGAAAGCCGCAAATGGCGCCGACGTGGATCGAGAGACCGTCGAGGTCGGCGGCGTGTTCTACGCGATCGGTCACACGCCGAACACGGAGTTCCTCGAGGGAACTGCCATCGACCGCGACGAACGTGGCTACCTCTACACTCGAACCGACGACGCCGGCCGTGCAACGACCGAGACGATGGTCGAAGGCGTCTTCGCCGCCGGCGACGTCGCCGATCCGAACTATCAACAGGCGATCACTGCCGCTGGAACCGGTAGCATGGCAGCGCTCGACACCGAGGCGTACCTCGAAACGCTCGAGCGGACGGAGGAAACTGCGTACGAGGTTTCCCCATAGCCGCACCCTCTCTGGCACCGAATCAACTTGTCACCAGCTGTCCAATAGACATGGACGTTCTCGAAAAATAGCGTTCACTATAACGCGTCTTGAGCAATATTTGATACGTGCGTATCGGTGAATGAGAATCCATCAATAAGATCACTGCTTCAGCGGTGAGGAGCCGACTCGTTTGCTTCGCCAGCCGCAGGGAGTCGAAACGAAAACGCGGATCCATTCCGGGCTCGGAATCGACCCAGATTTCACTGCGTGCCGTTCGAGAATCCGTTGGTAAAGTGCGATACCGATTCCAGTACCGGAACTCTCGTGACGACTGTGTACTTGCTTGGAGATGTCGAAAATCCGGTCTTGATCCTCGGGATCAATGCCAATTCCTTCGTCTCTGACACTCACGATCCAGTCGGTGCTATTTCGTTGGGCAGAGACGGAGACGGTCGGCGAGTCGGGACCTCTATACTAGATAGTGTTCCGGAGCAGGGTACGATATACAACCCACCGAGAGCGACGAGAAGTCCCTGTCCTCTATAGAAGGAAAAGAACTGCTGGAACCAAGCCATTAGGCAAATTCAATCTCTTAATCTTATCAAGTCGGTGCCTAATCTGTGTGTATACCACATTATTCACAAATCTATATAAAATATAACAACGACGTCGAATCACTATTTTGTGTGTCGATATCGAACGGGGTGACAATGGCTACCGATTCGACTATTCACGACTACGAAGTTCTCGTCGTCGGAGGCGGCCCAGCTGGAATGACTGCCGCGCTGTATACAACGCGACTCGGACATCGGACAGCCGTCGTCGACCGAGGCGGTGGTCGTGCAGCGATGATGCAAGACGTCCACAATCTACTAGGGGTTACGGAGGATACATCTGGTAACGAATTCCTCTCGATCGGCAGAGACCAACTTCGGGAGTACGGGTGCGATATTCACAATGATCTACTCGTCTCCTGTGATACCAATGAAGACGGATCGATCCGTCTCTGCGGGAATAATGCTGACTACCGCGCAGAATACGTCGTCCTTGCGACGGGATTCAACGATGTCCGTCCAGAGCCGCCACTACCGCGAACCGGTCGTGGACTCCACTACTGCTTGCACTGTGATGCCTACATGTTCGTCGACGAACCCGTCTACGTCATGGGTTATGGGGAGAGCGCTGCACACGTAGCTGGGATCATGCTTAACTTCACCGACGATGTCGATCTGCTCACGCGCGGTGATGACCCCGAATGGAGCGATGAGACAGCGACGATGCTCTCAAATCATCCAATCGATATTATTCACACGGACATCACTGGCATTCAAAACGACAAAGACGGCTGGTTAGCGGCCCTCGAATTTGAAGACGGTACGGTTCGGGAATATAAGGGTGGCTTCGCGATGTACGGTGCTGAGTACAACAACGGCCTAGCCCGCAATCTTGGCTGTGATATCAACGATGATGGAACAGTCGTCGTCGATGATCACGGTCAGACGTCGGTTGAACGTGTCTATGCAGTTGGAGACCTAACGCCTGGGCACAATCAACTCCCCATTGCACTGGGTGAAGGAGCAAAGGCTGGAATCTCGTTGCATTTCGCCTTACGGGACTTCCCCCGAGATCTCGACATTATCGAAGAACAAGGTCCAGTCCGATCTGACGAAGTTCCTGGAATTCCAGACGAACTCCTTGAACAGGAAGTCGAATTCCACACATATAACTGAAATACCCTTCATATATTATTTTATACGGAATACAGGAGAAAACCTACCGCTTTAGCGGTGGGTAGCTCAAGAGGCCGGGAGTTTTGGTCCGAGAAGACTCTATTCAGAACTTCCTGACCCCCATCAACTCAACTAGCCAGATAGAAACTCCGCACGACTTCAGATAGCAGGTTTTCTACCGACGACGGCTGCCACGTCTTCGACCACTACCTAAACACTATAGACTGCAATTACGAGTACTCCTATGGCAAACCAAGTCTCAATGCTCGAGACTACCTGATAGAGAGTGAAGTACCGAGTGCTTCGTAGGCGTCAGCGAAAGGTGCGTCTCAATCTTTGGCCCGAAGATTAGGTACATCCTCGATACCATCAGGAACAGAATGCCGATGGCAAACGCTACGAATGGACCGAGGATGAGCGTCTCAAGCGCATCAGCTACATCAGCTTGTCTTAGGCTCATAGGATCTTCCAATGAGGAATATCGTAGTGGAGCACCAATACTACCCCGCCGATTACAGTAGCTCCGATGAGAACTGGGCTTGCTGAAAGAATGATCGGTGCAGTATATCCCGAAGACATCCTCGAAGAGCCAGTCACCCGGATCTGGAACGACGCTGGTTACATGGGCTCGATAAACTTCTAATAAAGATACCCGAGCGTCACGTAGTAGTGGCTGTCTGCAGAGTGAAATCACCAAACCAGTGGAGCACACTTGCACGTTTCGTGGTGCGGCGAGCGACGTTCGTAATCATCCATTCGTCGTCGTGGCTGATGGCGATCGCCCGCGGAAGCGCGTCAATCGGGAGTAAGACTCGGACATACAAGCGATATTGAGTTAATCGCTACTCGAAGTCATAACCCCATTCACGAAGTTGATCCGCGACGTCGTCAATTCGTTCGAGGCCGACGAGCAGCGCTGCCTCTCGGAGATCGGCCTTCTTGACCGACTCGCCAAGCTCGCCTTCGACATCGGACTTGGCTTGGCGCTGTCGATCGAGCGTCGTATCCTGCAAGTGTAACTGCACAGTTTTCGCGCGACCATCCGTGATACTATCGCGCTCGTAGATCCAGGGGAGGCCACTGCTGTTCGAGTCGCTCTCGTCGCGACCGTCCTGCTGCTCGATCGCGGGATCGGGCTGCGGATCGACTTCGACTGACGAGCCAGTTGACTCGAGTTCGTCAACGTCGTCTTCTCCGGCCTTGTCGTCCTCGGTGCCAGCACCAAACGGATTATCGCCGCTCGCGCCTTCCTTGAAGCCCGTCACGCCTCGATCACCTCATCGTCTTCCAAGCTACCCGGTTCCGGAGGATTCGGTGCCTCGAGACCGACCTGGTTCTCGAGGTAACGAGCGATCTGGTCGAACTGCGCCAGCGTCTCAACTTCGTGGTCACGGATACGTGCGCGATGTTCACGAACGTACTCGAAGGCCGAACACTGCTGTTTCCAGCACCCCTCCATCATCGATGTCCGGTCGCCGATCACCTCTGGTGTGGGGAGGTCGATCTCGTCGATCAACTCTTCTTGGTCGTTCGTATGCTTGAACCCGTTCGGCACCGCAGCCAGCACACCAATCTCAATGTTCAGCTGGTCACCGAAGTTCGTCGCGAGTTGCTCAAGGCCCTCAACTGAGGCCCGCCCCTTCGCTGAGGGTTCGACAGGGATCACGAGGTTGCGCGTTGCGTAGATCGCGTTGTAGAGGTGGTCGGACTCGGTAGCCGGCGGGTCGCAGATTAAGACGTCGTACTCCTCGGCGATATCGGCATCGCGAAGGACACGTTGCAGCTGGGCATAGATGTTGTATGAATCCCCCAAGTCCTCCGCTTTCCGCTGCTCGCGCTGAAGGTGGCTCGACAGATCAGAGAGCATGTTGTGTTCCGGGACGATATCAACACCCTCCGCCGTTTGGACGAGGTCTGCGAGCGATCCCTTTGGACTACGGACGATATGGCGCACGATATTGTCGGCGTCACTGTTGGCGCGATCGTCGTCGACGCCGAACAGTCGACTGAGGTCTCCATCCTGCGGATCCAGCGGAACGACCAGAACGTCAAGGTCGGCTCGAGCGTGCGCAACAGCTAGGTTCGCCGTCAGCGAGGACTTCCCCACGCCGCCTGCTTCGCTGTAGACCGTATATGAGAGCATACTCTGCTAAATGAATTTCTTCGATAAGTAACTTTTCCAAACAAGCCACCTAAGTAAGATATCTAAGATAGATATCTAAGATTCTTAGATGAGGGCCTTAGCTAAGTCTCTTAGATGGGGAAGGCGAAGCTCGCGAAGCCTGCAACGAAGCCCGACTCGAGAAGGACAGTGCCGGTCAGGACTTTCGATACCTCGAGGAACACGACTTCGTCGAGAAAGAAGCCTCCACAGATCACCCCCCAGCGCTCTCTACGAACTCACCGATAAGGGACACATCTTCGACCAAACGAGCTACTCGGTGTTATCTCTCTGGCTTTGTCTCGAGAGCGTGGTGCACCGCCCGCCTCATTGTCGGAAGAACCCATTAGGATCAATCTCGAGCAAGAGGTACACCTATTCGAGAGTTAGAACGAACGATTTTCACGAGAGCCAGCCAAAATTAACCAACAAATTGCTGAGATGCTCTGATTCTGTTGGTTAAAGCAGATCGTACAGAGAGCAGAAATTCACATTACCAGCTACTTTGGATATTCAACGTACTCAAACTCAATCCGTCCGAGATTGTATCGCTCTTTTCGTTCAGAGAGTTCATAGAAATCTTCGTCGTTCGTGAATATTGTTGGATTTGGATTCGAACATTGTTGGGCTGCCTGAAGTATTGGGATATCTTTGGCCTGAATCTCGAGGACTTCAGCGAATGCTTGTACCGTCGGATCTGACCGTACTGTATCGAGATCTACGTCACTGACCTCCTGATGGTTCGGATCTGAAATAAAAGGATTCGACATCATTTGCGCAAATCGATCCCGGAGCTCATCGGCTGCTTGTTGATTATCAGAATCGCGCTGGATGGCTTGATCAACCTCTTCGTAAATGTACGGAGTGACGAGCACACAGCGCTTGTTATCTATAATCTCTTGAATTCGGGCCTCAGCGTCGGCAGATTTCCGTGTTAAACCGTGGACCCAAACGTTGCTGTCGTAGATATCGACTCGAGATTCGAGAGAAAAGCTCAATCGTCTAATCGACCGGCGTACCGCTGGCTAACCGACTCCGGTTCGTAGAGATCCGGAAGCATTTCCTCAATGTTCCAATCGGTCTGCTCTGAGAGTTCCTCAGTTGCTTCCCATGCCTCATGGGAGGAAGTACTAGATTGAGAAGCTTCCATAAGGCGGCGGGCAGATTCGTCTGACATACTGGCTCACCTAGTTAGTTATAGAAATGCCCCAGCACCAAATAAGCGTTCTGGACGAACATACGACATCTGAACTCGTCTTGTTGTCTATACAGTCGAACTCATCAGCGAGGCCGAAAATGCAGAACATTGGCAATGACCCGACGGGGGACATGCGGGCAGGCATCCACTTCTACTATGAACCTGAAGACCTAGAAGTCGATACCGCGAGCGCCTCGAGGTTCGGCTCGAACACGAAGCACACTACGACTGGGTGGCGTTCGTCCCGCAGCGCTCGACGCCACCGTTCATCAAGAAGGTCCAGCGGAAGTGCCTCGAGCGATTCGATGCGACCCGGTCACCGGAAGCAGTCCTCACCTCCCTTCGAGATGCAATCCACCGCCTACACGCTGGCAAGGTTCCGATCGAGCAACTCATCGAACGGAATAGCATCTCCAAGCCGCTGGAGGGGAACACGCAGAACACCCAGAACGTGGCGGCCCTAAAACGGGCTCGCGACCAGGACCTTGCTGTCCATCCCGGACAGGATATCGAATACGTGGTCGTCGACGACGAAAAGACCTCACGAGAGGGGGTCGCCCTCGCCCACGAGGAGATCAAGACCTACGACGCCTCGTACTACAAGACACAGCTGATCCGAGCTGTCGAGAGTGTGCTCTTAGTTGGGACCGAAGAAAGATTCGGGAGGAACTCAGTGAGACACGACAGATGGACGTGACAGCATTCACTACGCCCAGCGACGAATAAACAGCAAAAGAAGAAGAAGGCCCACTCCCTCCCCCCGTCATCGATGTGTAAAACCCTGCGGAAGAAGAGGGATCAGAGCAAGAAAATAGCAGCAACAGAAAGAACTGCTGGAAATACGCAGGAGAGGTCCTCAATCACCAGAATACGACTTTATCTTAAGATGGACTATTGTCTGACGAAGTTTTATGTAGGATGAGTGAGAACCACATCCGTACTACACCTAATCACGAGGGATGGGGTAGTTCACTTCGACAAACCGAGTGATTGGTTAGGCAGGCTTCGAAGTCGTTGAACGCCGCGAAATTAGCACTCTTATCCCACTTTCTCATCGGTATTTGCATCTCTTCATATTTCCCTATGGGTCTACATCGCCCGTTTACACTTCGATGACGGGGGGAGGGGGTTCTATATTTAGAGAGTTTTACATCAAGGCAACAGAGGTAGTCTCCAGTACAGACTCAATATCGATTCTGCTACTAATGGAGATTGAGACTCTTCCTAACCGGACTCGAGTTTACACATCGATGACGGGGGGTGTGTTCCAAGAGAATCCTCCGAAGATGTGGTCCTACTGGTTGTGGAACTCCCTTAGCTGAGCGTTGACCACTGACTGAAGGAGGTCGTCCTGGTCAGCTATCGCTTCCAAACGAGTGTCGTCGACGATCCGATTCATCATCGCTTCCGGATCACTCGTGAATGTGAATTCCATATACATTCCTCTACCTCGTCCTCGACTCTTTCGAGCCGTCGAGATGAGACCATACGTGGAGAGTTCTTTTACGTACTTGACGTAGGTCTCTCGTGTCATTTGGTCAGCATCGATCTGGTCGGTAACCCATTGGTAGACTTTGAAGCCGACTGGACTCGGAACCGAACTTCCAGACCTATTGGAGAAGTGGGCGACGGAGGCGGTCGCGTACAGGGAGATCTTTTTCTGGGTTGTCAGCCCCTCTATTAGCTTCAATGAGCGATCCTTGTCGATTTCTTCTTGGGACTCACGGACGTGCTTTTCGCGGACTTTCTCATCACCACGTTCGTCCGCGAGATCACCAGCACCGCGAAACAGGTCGATCGCCTTTCGTGCGTCTCCGTGGCTTTGTGCTGCGAATGCCGATACGAGTGGTATCACGTCGTCAGTCAAAGCATCAGGTCGGAAGGCATCGCGACGGTTCTCGAGTATCTGACGGAGCTGGTTCGCGTCATAATCTGGGAAGTAGACGTCCCGGGGATTGAACGAACTCTCAGCACGACCATCGATATCTTCCATGAATTTGGGATCGTTCGTTAGTGCCGCGACCGATACTTGTCCCTCGATTTCGTTCGTATTACTCGCTCGCGACAGCTGATAGAGCAGTTTCGAGTAGGCAGGTTCGTCATTTGCTCGTCGTCCGACCAAGAGGTCGATTTCGTCCAGGATGAAAATAACCGAGTCGTAGTGCTCGTTGATGAGTTCGTATAAGCGTCGATATTTTCTCTTCGTCGACACGCCGGTTTCTGGGACACCGACCTCTGCGTCGACGTCATTTGCGACGGTTTGGACGAGTTCAAAGACGGCTTGATCGAGAGTATTGATCGGCTGGCAATTAATATCGACAACGCCGAAACGTTCACCCTTGGATTGGCAGAGATCGACGATCTGTTGAGTGACCGCTCCGATGATGAGTGATTTCCCCGTTCCGGCAGGACCGTAGAGCAGCATATTCGGGGGACGATTTCCTTGGAGTGTGGGTTTCAGATACGAGACGACAGCTTCGAGTTGGTCATCACGGCCGACGATTCGCTCCTCATCGATAATCGTGTCTGGCTCGACGAGATCTCGGTTGACAAAAACCGATGTTTCCCCCTCGTCGTCCAGCATATCCCGAATCGATCGCTGAGTACTACCTTTAGACGCTCCTCGGTCTTGTCCGGAAACCGCGTCCTCTGCGCCATTTTCTCTACCGGCTTCTACGTGTTCTGCGTCACTCGAGGAAGTTCTGGAAGGAGGTCCTTCTTCGAGGGTAGATTGGTCCATCCCATCCTGATCACTACCGACCATACGCTTGCTGTATGCCGAGGCGTTAAAAAGATTCACCTCCTTCGATGTTTATCCATGCGGTCTGGACAATCTATACTCCGTATTCGGCTGATCTCTGATTCCCATGTTGGAACCGACACCGAAGTATATCCAATGAGGGTCTCCCCGTCATCGATGTGTAACGAGAACTTCCGCGCCTTCCTGCGATTTGATCGTATGATAATTGACACGAGCAATTTCTCTCCCCCTCGTCGAAGTGTAACCGGTACGGACGACACCCCGCCATCGAAGTGTAATCGGGTGGTCCCTCCCCCCGACATCGATGTGAAAACGACCATCGGGTTCTACGCTTTGCCGGCCAGCTACTAGTTTACACTTCGAACACGGGGGGTCCGAGAGTAGCTGTCCTTCTAATCGTCCGAGTTGACAGGGCCTTTGTACTTGGATCGGATTTTCTTTCCTTCCCGCCACTGCCAGTAGTAGTAACGGTTGTCGTTGATTTCCTTGATCGTGATCGTAGCTTTCGCCGGAACATCGTCAGGGAGATCATCTGATCGTTCCTCGACATCGACCTCGTTTGACTCCTCCTCGAGACGAGCTTCGCGTTCCTTGTGTTCGGCTAACGCTTCGGCATAGCTGGCAATGTCTCGAAGTCGGTCTGGAGAGGACTCGTTGAGACTATTGACGATCTCTGTGAAGAGGTCAGTCGGCGGAGTTAGTGGTTCGTAGGACATCAGCGAACCTCGTTTTAACCAACACCTGCTCTCATTCCAAAGTTTTGTTGGTTAATTGAGAGCGTAGATTTTCGGCTCACTGTAACATCACTCATAGATTCTCTGTATACCTGTTTCGTGCTGTGTTACATCGTACTCGAACCTAGATCGACTGGTCCGGCGATAATTAGTTCGCGAACTTTGCGAAAGAGGCGGCGTATCGAAGGTACTCGTGGACTTGTTTGTCCGCTTTCGAGCGACCTGACCGTGCTGCTGTGCGACGTATTCGGTTTCTTCGGAGACCGTTGTGAGATAGCGGTCAGTCATGATCGACGGAGATCGGAATACGTCTCCGCCCCTCCACGAGCGCAGAAAAACTTAACCAACGAAAGAGGAGAATCTTGGTAATCTGTTGGTTAACCGAATTAGCGAGCAGGCGGGTCTTCGAGAACGTCAATGAGTTCTTCTGCTGTCCGACTGATTCGGCCGAGCCGCTCGCGAACGATCTCGGGATCGTCAGACTCCCACGCAGCCAAGTAGAACGCCGACCCGCTGGTGTCGAGCCCGCAGCAGCGCCCAACGACGTAGGCGACCGCCTCGGCCTCAACCTCGCGCTTCGACCGTTCGGTGTCGTCGTCGACGTCGAAGTGGAGCAGGGCGTGGGCGTACTCGTGAAGCAGCGTCCGTGCAAGGTCGGCATCGTTCTCCCGATCACGCACTTCAATGAGTGGCTGGGCGTCGACGAGACTCAACTGCTCACAGATGCCCTTCGCCTCGCCGTGGGTCCACTCCGCTTCCGGAACGATCCGAACCGTCACACTGAGCTCATCCGCCGCGTCGGTTAGTCGACCGACGAGATCACCGGCGTCCCCGGTCGCTTCCGTGTCGAGTTCGGGAAGTGGCTCACCTTCGGTCTGGGAGACATCAAACACAGGAGCGGGCTTGAACCCAACTAGGCCTTTCGACCACTCCTCGGGCGGCGTCTCGTCGTACCCACAGTCGCTGTCCTCGTGGTAGCTCGGCGAGTTCTCGCACTCCGGGCACTGCTTAGTGATGATCGGCGCCCAGATCCAGATGGCCGACTCGCCCTCCTCGACGTGGCGGTCGAACTCCTCCTGCCACGTCCGGTAGCCCGCAACCCGGCTCGCCTCGGGACACTGCCGCTTGATGAGGAGCGTGTTCCGATACGAGTAGTCGTGGAAGCGACTCTGGACATCGAGCCACTCTTGGAACTCTTCACTAGCCTGCGCGTTGTCGACGCCGGCGACGAGCTCGTCGATCCACTGTTCGATAGTACTGTTCATCTCGTCTGATCGCGTGTCGGTTTGGTCGAAGGAGACCGACGAGTCACTGGTCGTAGCCATTGTGTTCACCGAATCAAGTTCACGGCGACTGCGTCTGTTCAGACCGCGCCGCACCCCTCAGGAGCGTTCAAAAAACCGAGCTGTCGGTCAGCGGAGCTCGTGGCGTTCGTCCGCAAAGCCAACCGTGACGAGGTACTCGAGGAACTCGTCGAACCGCTCGACGTCGCTAGGCGTGTCGGTCGCAAGATGACGCGCCCACTCGATGGCCCACTGGAAGGCGGGATCCGTGCCGCCCTTGCCGTGAATGTACCACCACCGGGCCGCTTTCAGCACGACCAGCGGATTCGTCGGCGGCTGCTCACCGGCGAGCCCACGAGTAATGGACTCGATTTCGTCGGGGACGTCGGCGGGATCGACCTCCGCTGATTGCGTGTTGTCGATATCGACTGGGATTGCGTCGATCGAGACGTTGTCGGGACTCTGTTGTTGACTCACTGGAAGTCACCTCTGAGAGCTTTCGAAGGAGCCCTCGCCCTCTCGGGGGGCACGAAAAACTGGTCGCGAAATCACGCCGGCGGGAGGTAGACGCTCTGCTCGCCGACGATCTCCTCCAGATTGTTCCGGTGACGGTGGCTGAAGTAGCACTTCGGCGACGTACGGGCCGCGGCGAGTTCGCCAGACGTTCGCCCCGCACTCGGTACAGGCGGCGTCCTCGAGATCGGCAGGACTCGGTCCCTCGTACTCGACGTTGAGCCCCTCGTTTTGCGGTGTCGTTTCGGGCCAGATTCCGTGAGTCTTCCAAAACTCACGGACGCGAGCGAGGCTGTGACGCACCGTCTTTCGCACGGTGACGTGGTCGGAGTGGCGACCGCTGTCGTCCCAGCCGTCGGCCGTCCAGAACTCACCGAACTGTGCGCCACGATGCAGCCCGTTCCAGTCGACGCCGATGATGTCGGCTGGTGGCTCATCGGTGAGTGTTGGCCTGGTCAACTGTTGAATGGCGTCGAGCTGCTTGGGCGGACTCCCGCCGAGGATGTGGACGCGCCGCCCTCTCCAGTCAGCTGGGTCGGAGAACTCGTGGGCCAGGCGGTCGGCGTATCCCCGTGAATACCCGAGGACGAGGGTCTCGGGTATCGCGTCGATTACCGCCCGCGACTTCGGAACGACGATGACCTCGGCCTCGGGGTAGCTCGCTTGTATCTCACGAGCAGCAGCGACGTGGGCGTCGACGTCGTCGATCTCGTCGACGTCCCCGATGACCCCGACCTCTGGTTCGTACTCGAAAAAGCGGTCGACGAACCGCCCCAGATCGGGATTCCGGAAATCGTTGTCGAGCATCCCGACGGGGAGGCTGAGGTTCTGATACTGCGTCTCTTGGTACCCGCAGTCCTCGCGAAAGCCGGGAAGGAAGCCGAGGTCGACAGCGTCGACGACAAACGGCGCTCGATGCAGAAACGCCACATAGTCTGCTTGTCTGGCGGCGGCGATTTCGCGGGCGGTGCTGGCGCTGGAGCTCAGCTCGAGGGACATGATTGGGCTCGCGAGGCCGCTGCTGGCTGCCCCGCACCCTTTCAGGGGCCCGAAAAACCGAGGCACAGCCTGTTAACCAACAATAGGGGGAACTCACGCGGAGTGTGTTGGTTAAGAACAGAGCTTACTCTTCGTCCTCACGTAGCTCTTCAGCCTTCCACTTGAGCCGGCGCAGGATCTGCGCCCAATTCTGGTGGGCGTTCTCGTAGGAAACACACTCTTGGAGGGTTTCCATATCCGGGATCGTCGCGATACCGGCCTTGATCAATCGGTAATTCGATGCTTCAAGACGCTTCTCAGGTGGGAATTCGTCGTCACTCCCGTCGCTAACCGTGGACTGTTCCATCTCGGTAGCCCTCCACCCCTCCAGGGCGAGAAAAACAAAACAGACGACTACATCACCGACGCGGCGTCAGGCCATCGCCTCCTGGAACCGCTCACGCAGCACGTCCTCTCGCTCTTCGAACTGCTCGACTTTCTCCTGCAGGTCATCGCTGACGCGCTCGATGCTCGCCAGCGCTCGTTCGCCGGCCAGCGAAGCCTGTGACCCGTCGTCGCCGTCCGCCTCTAGCTGCTGCTCGTACGCCTGCTCGACGCGCTCGATGGTGCCTTCCGGGTTGAACAGGATATCGTTGGCAATGCGGACGTACTGATCGAGGGACGCCCCCTCTTTCCCCTGGAAGAAGTGGGTGAGCGCGTACGTCGCACCGGAATGCAGCGTCCACATGTCGATCTCGAAGGGGGACGCCGCATTGGCTTCTGCATCGCCGGCAGCACGCTCGGCCAGGTAGTCCGGGAACCCCAGCATGGTGTAGAACTCCGTGACGGTGAACGGGAGCTCCGAAAAGTTGAGGTCGATGTCCTGAGCGTCCCGGATGAACTCGAAGAGGTCGTCGGCGACGAGTTCGACCTGTGCGAGGAGTTCCTCCCACCAGGTCCGGAAGTTACGGACGTCGCCGACGTGTTTGATGACCTCCTTGTCGGTGAGCGAGCGCATCGTATTCGAGCAGTAGCCGTCTTGGGCGAACCCCTCTACGTAGACGGCGTGCTCGCCGAAGAAGTCGTAGCCCGACGTGACGCCCATCGTGATCGGGTCCGACCGGCCGGGCAGGCGCACCTCGAGGCCGTCGAACATGATGTCCATGTGGACCTCGCCGCCGCCCCGGTAGCGCCGAATCTCGCCGAACATCACCTCGCCCAACGGCGTCCCGTCGATGGTCTCCTCGCGGAGGACCTCCTCCAGCGGCCCGTAGACGTCGACCGGGTTGATGATCGAGTAGCTGTCAGTGGGAACGTGGAACAACGGGTCCGTCTCCGCATCCTCATTTCGGGCCTGCTCCCGAGCTCGACTCGGCTCGACGAGCGCGTTGAACCGCTCCGTCTCGACCCACTCGTCGGTGTAGGGATTCTGGTACGCCACGGTCGTCTCGACGGCCTGCGGAAGATCGCGAACCGCCTCGGCGAAGGTCACGGGGTCTGCATCCCCGTGTCGCTCTCGGTACCACTCGGGTAGTTCGGTGTCGGTACGTCCATCGACGCCAGCGAAGATGGTTCTGGACTCTGGATCTTTCATCTCAGTCACCTCACTTGAGGAATCCTCGTCGACGTGCGACTGCATCGTCTCGCGCCCTGCGCCCCTCTCCCGGGCGCAAAAACAACGTCTCACAAACTACCATTCGACCTGGAGCGTGTCCTCACATCCTCAGCTGTCTCCGTCGGTGCGCTCCTGTCGGGCATTGTATCGCTCCAGTTCGCGCCCGATTTTCTCGAGTGCCTCGACACCACGTTTGAGGAGCTGGTGGGTGGCTCGCGCCAGCCGAAGTGTCTCCATCAGTGCTCCCCCTTCGGGGGTTCGATGAGGGCGTTGCTCTCTTCGGCGAGTTCCTGGATTACCCGTTCCAAGTCAGCCTCTTCGGCAACCGTCCGATGTGCCAGCGGGGCAGGATATGCACGGTCGCCCTGGCTGCAGAGCACGACCAGCCACTCGTCGGTTCCATCCCCAAACACGATGTAGTGGTCGCGATCAGCGCGCTGGAAGACCCGTCGGTCCGGGCGGGAGACGGTTCGCCAGTTCTCGGGGAGTGTCGGCGACGGCCGTCCGCCGTCGGGGAGCGCGACGACGTCGTCGGTAAGGGTCGCCATCGCGGCGTCGATCTCCTCGCCGGTGAGGTGCCAGCACGCCGCGGGACCGTCACGCTCCAGCTACAGAAGGAGAATTCTTTAGAGCTCTTCTCGGAGGGGTGACCCTCCCTATGACTCGACACCGTCCGCGACGGCCAGCGGGACGACCTCGATAAGCTGTACGATATCCTCTGGAAGGCTCTGCGTGCCCGTTGCCGTCTCGACGGTTACCATCCCGAACGGCGCTACATCGACTACCGTGAGTTCCATCCCCGGGCGCACGCCGGCATCGGCGAGATAACGCAGTTCCGCGTTACCCTGGTGGCGAATCCGCCGGACGGTCACGCACTCGCCCTTGTCGGCGTCGGCGAGCCGGATGGTTTCGCTCTCCTCGGGAAAGGACAGGTCGGCGTCGGGGATTGGGTCACCGTGCGGATCGACTGGGGGGTTGCCCAGCGATTCGGCGATGCGGTCGGTCAGCTCCTCCGAGACGTGGTGCTCAAGTCTATCGGCCTCGTCGTGGACATCGGCCCAATCGTAGTCGAGTTGGTCGGTCAAAAACGCCTCGAGAAGGCGGTGGTGCCGTAGGATCTCGAGAGCGACGAGTTCTCCCTCCTCTGTGAGCGTCACACCCTTGTACTCCTCGCGGTCGACTAGGCCACGTTCTTCGAGCTTTTTCAATGTGGAGGAGACGGTCGGTGCGGTTACATCAAGCTCGTCAGCGAGAGTTGAGGTTGACACTCGCTCGCCGCTGTCGCTTTCGATGGTGTATATCGCCTTGATGTAGTCTTCCATGACCGCGCTCAGCATTCCTGTCGATACGTCCGACTGACCTCCATTGCCACTTCGGGTACGACCGCCGCTCGGCGAGTCGTCATTATTGGCTGCAACCATCAGTCACCCTCCGTTCCCGCACCGACATCGGCGCTGTCGGCCTCGATGCTACCCATGTCGGGTGTGGCCTGTTCTCCACGGGCAGATTGAACCTTACCGAGCGCGACGGCGCAGATGTAGATGCCCACGGCGACCAAGACGATGATGCCGCCGGCTGTGACGCCGGCGTAGTAGGCGATGGCGATGCCGAGCAACACCGCGAGTTCCGCGAGGACGACTGAGACCACGAGCGATTCGGAGAAACTCCGGGACACCTGGGTCGCGCCCGCGACCGGCACCACGAGCATCGCGGCGACGAGGATGACGCCCATAATCTGCATGGCGCCGACGACGACCATCGCCGTCAGCATCACCATCACCCGGTTGTACCAGTTGACGGGGATTCCCGATACCTCGGCCGCGGTCTCGTCGAAGGTCACGTACAGGAGCTGGTTGCGCGTCACCGCCACCGTGCCGACGATGACGACGAACAGCACTAGAAGGATGGCCGCGCTCTGGGGGGACACGGTCGAAAGGTTCCCGAAGAGGAACTGGTTGACGCCGACGGCGAGCCCGCCCGCGTTGAGACTGATGAGCGTCGTCCCCAGCGCGAACCCCGTCGACAGGACGATGGCCATCGAGACGTCGTTGTAGGCGTCCGTGACCTCGGAGATGAGTTCGATGAACAGCGCGGCGATCATCGCCACGACGACGGCGGTGAGGTACGGAGACACCCCGAGGTCGATGACGGCGTTCAGGAACAGGCCGATCGCCACTCCGGCGAAGGCGGTGTGGGCCAGAGCGTCGCCGATAAGCGCGAGCTGTCGATGGACGAGGAACGTCCCAATGAGCGGTGCCATTACGCCGACGCAGAGCCCGACGAGTATCGCCCGATGCATGAACCGGTAGCGCGGGTTTAGCATCTCCAGACCCGTGACGTAGTACGCCCAGTCCATCAGCCAGTACCACTGCTCCAGAAACCACAGGAGGACGCCGAAGACCACGTTGCCGACCGTGCCAAGTACGCCCTGCATCGGGAGCAGCAGGGACGGATCTCCAACATTCGTCACGAGTGTAGTCGCAACCTCGGTGCTCATTCGTCCACCCCCGCGAGGAACCGCGCCTCCGTCCCGAACGCCCGGGCCAGCGCGTCGCTTTCCACGAACTCGTCGGTCGGCCCGTCGAAATAGACCTCGCGGTTCAGACAGACGACTCGTTCGGCGTGTTCGGCGACAGCCCCGAGGTCGTGCTCGATGAGCATGACAGTGATGTCCCTATCGTTGAGCGCCGCCAACAGGTCGTAGAAGGCGTCGACTGACTCGGCGTCGACGCCGACCGTCGGCTCGTCCAGCACGAGCAGATCGGCCTCGCTCGCCAGCGCCCGCGCGATGAACGCGCGTTGGCGTTGGCCGCCGGAGAGCTGCGTGACGCGCCGGTCGGCGAACGAACTCATGCCGACGGTTTCGAGCGCGTCATCGACGATGGCCCAGTCTTCGCTCGACAGCCGACCGAACCCGACGTGCGGAAACCGCCCCATCTTCACCACCTCGCGAACGGTGATGGGCATCTCTTTGGCGGCGCTCGCCTGCTGGGCGACATAGCCGATTCGTTCCCCGTCGTCGAAGCGATCGGCGCGCTCGCCGAACAGGCGGGCCGTCCCCGTGTCGGGCTCAAGCAGGCCCAGTATCAGCTGCATCAGCGTCGACTTTCCTGAGCCGTTAGGTCCAACGAGGGCAACGTACTCACCCGGGTCGATTGCCAGCGAGACGTCCTCGACCACGGGCGTCGCCGTGTAGCCGAAGGTCACGCCCGCGAGGTCAATGACAGGATCGCTAGCTGTAGCATCGGGGTTGGTCTCGGTGGCCGCTTGCTCGTTCGTGCCGGCCGCAGTCGTGGGATCGGTGTCTTGCGTGCTCATATCGGCTCAAAGTTCTGCCACTGTTCAACCCAGCCGTCCCCCGGCGCCGCGTCATCGGGCGTTTTGTTGCCGAGGACGATGTCGAACGTAGGCATGTTGATGTTGTAGGCGATCTCCTCGTAGCCCCAGTTCTCCTCGACCCAATCCTCGCGGACGCCAGCGTACGGCGTCACGGGGAAGTACGCCTCCACATCGGTCTCGCGGACGAGCTGCTGGGCGGGGCGCTGGGACTCGAAAACGCCGTTGGCGATGTACTCGATGTTGTTCTCGCGGATGACCGCTTCCGCTTCGCGGATGTCCGCGGGTTTGACGTCGCCGCTCGCCGCGAGACTCGTCACCAGCGGTCGCATTTGAACGCCGTACCGGACGCCAATGTACTGGAAGGCGTTGTGTGCGGCGAGCTGGACGATGTCGCGCTCGGCCCGGTCGAAGATAGCCTCGTAATCTGCGTCGATGCGGTCGAGTACCTCGGACTTGTACGTCTGGGCGTTCTCGCGGAACACGTCGGCATGCTCAGGGAGGACCTCGGCGAACCCGTCGGTAATGTTATCGACGGACTCCTTTGCGCGCCGGGGATCCAGCCAGAAATGTGGGTCCTTCCCGCGCTGAGCGCCGACGCCCTCCTCGTCGCGATCGAGCGAGGCGGCGAGGTCCACCAGGTCGATGCCCTTCCGGGCGTTGATGAGCGCTGTGTCGATGTCGTCCGATTTGATCGTCTTGATTGCCCGGTCGGCCCAGGGCTGGAAGTCCTCACCGACGTGGATGAACGCGTCTGCCTCGATGATGCGCTGAGTAATGCTGGCGTTGGGCTCCCAGCCGTGGCCGTGCAGGCCCGTCGGGACGAGGTTCTCGACCGTTAGCGGCGTGCCATCAGCGATCTGTCGGCCAAAGTCGAAGAAGCTGAAGAACGATGCCACTGCAACTGGCTCGTCGCTTTCGCCGCTACTGTTACTCCCGGCCCTTCCCGGTGCGTTAGGTAGCGCTGTGCATCCAGCCAATCCTGTTAGCGCTGCAGCACCGCCAACACGTAGTGCGTCGCGTCGCGTCAATCTTCGTTCGCTGAACATATTCTGTGGCATGATTAGTGTCGAAACTGTAGATTAGACCTGTCTAATTCACAAATTAGCTTTACCCATGCTTGTGGATTGTGGTTTCGAAATCAGTGGGTGGCGCGTATGACCATCAGGGGGATGATACCGTATTGTTCGGTGCCGGCAGATACCGCCTTCTAAGCATCAACGACTATGCAGTCGTCATTTGAATCGCCCCCGTTCGTCTCGCTCGCGATCGGACACGTCCCACTTGTGGTCGATTGGTTTAATCTTGGAACCGAAGCCGTGTCGTTCGGCGTGTTCGGAGCGACTGAGGAGTTCGAGATTCTCCGGTCTGTTGTCAAAGCGGACGCCATTTTTATGATGAACGTGCTTGTCCGCGACGGCGTCGAACCCGCGCTCTGCGACCATTACAAGCCGATGGATACCGACGGAGTCTGTTGTCCCGCGATAGTTCGAAGCACAGATGATGTAGCCACGGTCGGTGAACACGGCGGGATGCCGTCGCTGGTTCGAGGCCGCTGCTCGTGCGTCTCGACGTGGGATGTCGAATCGCTGCATCCACTTCGAGACCGTCTGTTGTGTACATCCCAGTTTGTCTGCGATCTCGACCGTGCTCAACTCCTGTTCCCAGTAGAGTTCGTAGAGGAGCGATTCGTCTCGCCAGGGGTACTCTGAATTTGTCATAATTCGGTGACGGGGAGTGAATTCCCCCGCACCCCACTCGGGGGTTCAACAAACAGGACAGCGTAGCGTTCGGCAACGTATTTGGCAGTTGCAACGTACTGTCCACATAATTGAGGATGGCTGTACTGGACGATCTCTCGGGGTTCGAGTTCGAGGACGTGATGGAGGACGTGTTCCGGAACCTCGGCTACGAGAACGTCCGCCAGGCCGACCGAACGGCTGACGAGGGTCGCGACGTCATCATGGAGGAGGTCGTCGACGGCAGGCGGCGCGCGATCATCGTCGAGTGCAAGCACACGGGGACGGTCGGGCGGCCGGTCGTCCAGAAGCTCCACTCGGCGATCGCGACGTTCGACTTCGACGGCCCCAAACGCGGAATGGTCGTCACGACCGGCCGGTTCACGAACCCTGCCCAGGAGTACGCCGACCGCCTCCAGCAGAACGACGACCCCCATCCAATTGAACTGCTCGACGGCGATGACATCCGAGAGATTGCCGACGAGATCGGCCTCGACCTCTACAACGGTCGCATCGAGATTCTCTGTGACGAGACCCTACGCCCGTACGACCCGGCCGCCGACGTTGACGCGCCAGTCACGGAGGCGTTCCGCGATATCGAGAACATCGAGGGCGCCGACCTCCCAGAACCGCATTCGGCGGTGACGTTCCGCCCAGTGGTCGCGGTCACCGCGGACACGAACGCCGTCTTCGAAACGTCGGTGGGCGTCATCCACCGGATCAACGACCGATCGCGATTCGTCGCCCACGCCGAACGCGGGCAGCCACAAGTCGCGGACGAGGACGTCGCAACGCTGGTCACCGAGAACCTTCACGCGACGGTTGACCTCGATACCGAGCAGTTCGGAGAGGTGTTCGACGACGTCGAGGAGCGCAGGTTCGGGCAGACTCAGACGGAGTACAAGGAGTGGGCAGTCGAGCGACTCCAGCAGCACCACATGACGACGGTGACCTACACCGGCGACAACAACGTCACCTACAACAAAACCTGCGAACCGACCCGCTCGGACATCTCCGTGCAGTCGATCGAACCAGTATACCTCCCCGAGGTTCGCCAGACGACCGAACTCCAGGAGTACACCTACCCCTACGAGTACTACGCGGCAGGCCCGTCACGAGTGACCGGCGAGGACGGCATCCATCGGTGTGTCCACTGTGACACGAGCGGCGTCGATGAGACGTACACCTACTGTCCGAACTGCGGGGCCATCGCTTGCACCAGCCACACGAAAACGGAGCGGCTGGAAGGCGAGCCGGTCTGTACGGGCTGTGCGGTGACGGAACGGTTCGCACTGAAGACGAAGTACTTCTACGACGAGGAGAATCTCGAAGCGTTCCGCGAGGAGTACACCGAGATGCCGCTTCACGAAAAGGCGATGGAGAACAAGTGGCTGGCCGGGGGGAGCGTGGCCGCGACGCTGCTGCTCATCGTCGGACTACTCGTCATCGGCGGCATCATCTGAACGGCCTCGGTGTTCCGCCGGCTCAGCGACTAGCTCTTCGAGCGCGTGCTCAAGCAGGCCGTGGAACTGCCAGCTGGCCCGCTTGAAGGCTTCCTCGGTCGGGCCATCCCACCGGGGGAACGCGGAATGACCACTCACCTTGACGGTCCACTCGGAGGGGTCCTTGAACGGGTTCCGGGTCGGGAGTTCGACGACGTAGAGGTACTCTTCGTCGCCGTGGATGCCGTCGGCCGGATTTTCGACGCCGTGGCCCAGCAGGAACAGCGGCTGGTCCAGATGCTCCATATTGGACGGGTCAAGGAGATCCGCTGGCTGTGCTGCGTCGATCGGTCGGTCTGGGTCACCATCCAGATACAAGTCGATCGTCGAGAGCTTGTCGAGGAACACAAACGACGCTGCCGTGTACCCCGGTCCTCGCTCGGCACAGGTCGCGTCGAGAAGATCCTTCAACTGCGCAAGATCGCGAAGCACGCTTGCCGGGTAGCCGTCCGAATGTCGATACACCTGGGCGACGCGGTCGGCGTCGCCATCGGTTTCACTGGTCTGTTCGACTCGTTGCACAAACCGTAGCTGACTCCGTGTCGACATCGATACTCGCCGGCACGAGTGCGCCGGCGCCCATCACCGGCGCACCACAAACACTGATGCCAGCTACTTACTCGATTTCCAGATTCCCCGTTCCTCCTTCAGCACTCTCACTATTCTCATCCCACTCGAGTTCGAACTCGATGCTCAGCTCTCCAGGGCCATCGGCCGGACCTTCCCGTTCGGCTTTGACTTCGAATGTCGGACGTTCCGGAGGGTCCATCGTGGCGGACTCTTCCCCCGCCCTCAGGGTGATCGAATCTCCCTTTTCGAGTTTTTCAGCGACGTTCCGGAGGTACGACGCGATTTCGTCTCGGCTCTGGGCACTCTCGGATTTGAACAGGACTTCTTCAGGCATACACTTTCACTTACACCCTCTACTCCGATAAGTGGTCCTCTCAATCTCACAACGAAAATTTTCTCGCTACGCTAGGTGGGAGACTTCCTCAGGCTCCTCGACGTCGTCGAACTCGCCGCGCTCGACAGGTTCCCAGTCCTCACCCGGCTCTGGACTCCACCAATCGACCTCGTAAGCGCCTGGTGCGCCGAAGATCTTCACCCGCGCCGACCCATCAGGCAGGTCGCGACGCAGTTTCTCGTCGACGTGGAGATTCCAGGTCGTTGTAGAATCGAAGCAGGCGAGGACGGCCTCCTCGTAGCCGCGTGTCTCTCGGGATTCTTGGAATTCGACCTGGGTGTTGCAGTTCTTGCAGAACACCCCCTCGAAGGGGATGTGAGTGAAGACCTCCTGCCCGCAGACGGGGCACCAGAGGAACTCGAACAGTGCCTCACTGTATCGGTCAAGTACTTCGAGACTCATTGGTTGACTAACCCGGCCGTCCGGGCCACCACCTCGTGCCCGGCCGAAAAACAGCGCCCAGCGCTCACCCACTCACCGCTCGGCGCCGTAGACGATGCGTGAGGGGGCTTCGTATCCACAGTCGGGGCAGTCGTACCACCGCTGGACATTTGCCCCGTCTGCCGCCTTCTCGCCGACGCGAACGTCGTCGTTCGGACACTCCGGACAGCTGAGTTCCGGGGTGGGCCGCTCCCGGAGTTCGTCACGGAACGACGTCGCATCCTTCGTCTCGTATCCCCGCGACCAGACCGGGTAGCCGTCGACGAGAATCACCCCGCGCCACGTGTACCGGTAGGAATCCGGCGCTCGATGCAGGATGGCTCGCGCACCGGTCTCGGTGTTCCGATACGCGAGTGTCGGCGAGCGGCTCTCGCGTCGCCAGTTGGTGATGGGAGGCATTATTCAGAAGTGGACGTCAGCGGGCACGATCCAGAGCTCTTCACTCTCCTCGAGGAGTCGGTCCAACTGTCCACGGTGGCGAATGCTGGTTCCGTGTTCGGTGTACAGGAAGATCGTCGGGCCGTCGTACGCACCGACCTTGTGGAAGGCATGCCGGGCGAGGTCCTCGTCGCGCATGATCTCCTCGTCTGAGAGCTCGTTGATGGCCTCTTTCACCCGGTCGAGATTCCGCTCGAATTCCTCCTTCGTCGCCTCCCAGCCACGCTCGAGGAGATCCTGGCCGTCGTCGGAGTCGACGGGAGCTGCAGTCGGGAGCTCGCCCCACCGCGCCTTCCCCGCAACGGACGTGTCCTCCTCGTCGAAGGTCACGTAGTAATCGAAGACGGCGCCGGCGTGTGGGTCCGCGCCGACCAGGCGGTCGAACACCGACTTTCCGGTGGCCAGCGCGTCGTCGTACGTCGATGCCTCTACCAGTGCGTAAATCACCATATGCATCTCGAACACCTCAAAGCGCCGACGCACCGGGGTCGTTGCTCGCTCTCCCCGACTGCGCCGGCACCCATCGCCGGCGCTCGAAAAACCTGCTCGTGACGGTGATACTCAGGATTCGTCCGCTCGTTCGACAGTGATGGTCAGGTCGCCCGATTCGTAGTCGGCCTCGAAGTCGACGGCGAACGCGTCCGACTCGTAGGCGGCGTGGTAAGCACGGTGGCGTGCGAGCGAGCCAGTTGCCTTGAAGTGGAAGAATGCGGCTGCCGTGTAGGGCTTGCTCTGGGTTTCGACCTGCGACTCGACGGATGCGGGGAGCGCGATTTGGGGCGTCTCCATGTCGATACTCGCAGCGAACTCCTTCGCTTCCTCGACGGTTGCTTGCGAATGTGCCGGTGTCTCGCCGGTGAGCACGTTCACCGGGGTTTCTGTCTCGTCGGTGAATAGGACGTCTTCGAAGGTGTGTGTCCCGAGGATCGCCTCGGGATCCAACTCGCAGTCGTGAAACGGGTCGTCGTCTGAGGTCATCGAATCACGAGCCTATGACGGGGCTCACCCATTCCGACCCCTGAAATACAGCAGCTGCCACGAAGCAGATCGAACTAGGAGTGGTTGAGGCTCGCCTTCTCGAAGGGTGATTCCCCGGTCGGAATGAGCAGCTCCTGTCGGTCTCCGACTCGCTCGGCCAGCTTCCGTTTCAGGTACTGTCTCGCCGTCGACGGCGTGAAGACGCCCTTGTCGAGCATGTCGCCGACGACGTCTTTGAGGGCCGCGAACTGTCCCTGCAGGTAGCCGTCGCCGACCGGCTCGCCGTCGTACCAGCGCACCGTCGCGAGCGCGCCGTTCCCGACTGTCTCTCCCTGTTCGACTGTCTCCGAATCGTACTGCAGGCCGAACCACAGCGTCCGGTAGGCGGTCACCTCGAACGTCGTCGACACCACGAAGAACGCCTCGTGGTGGAGGTAGTCGAGATGGCCAGCGACGATCTCGTCGAGGGTGAGCCCGGTGGCGCGGGGCTTCGGCTCGACGACCGTCGACGGCATCTGCCTCGAGGCCATCGGCCAACTCCGCGAAGAGCTGTTTCGCCCACTTGGAATCGGTGCCCTCGCCACCGAACGGGGTTTCAGCCGAAATTCGGTGTTTGAGCTTCAGGTTCGCCGCGCCCCAGTGACTGTAGTGGAGCGTGTACTGTCCATCGGTCCGTTCGTACGCAACGAGTGCGCGATGTCCCATCGAACGATCACCTCGCAGGGCGACCCGGACTGGATCGCCCCGCACTCCTTCTGGGGGAGAAAAACCCGCTCAGAAGCTCCTCTGTGACTGGGGACAAAAACGTAGTTAGAAGTCACATTCCAGTGGTTCTACTGATCATTAAATCTGAGGCGACTGTAGGCGTCTGCAGTTGCGTCTAATTCTCTGATCGCGTCGGTAAGCGACAATGGCTCCGGGAGTTGTGCTTCGAGTTGCTGCAGTTCATATTTTGTCTCAAGGAGTGCACCGTGGAGGTCGTCGACGGGCGGATTCCCGCCATCGGTAGCACGTCGTTCTGGGCAGACTCCCTGATCACCATATTCCGTATCTAGTACCGGCTCATCAACACCAACTGCTCTATTGAAGCCAGGGACGTCATGTGGATCGGGGCTGCGCTCATCATCAGTCATCGTTCGAGCACCTCGACGTCAGATGTTCTCCGGCAGGTCCAGCAACTGCTTTTGCACGCTCGAGTTCACGGAACTCTTGCTGGATCTGTTGTTCGAGTTCTTCACCAGGACATTGACGCTCACTTGACGACCCACTGTCACCGACGTCATCGATCACGAATCGCTTGCTGCGGTGATCACGCTGCTCGAGCATCAGTAGCCCTCCGTCTCTGCGTCTAGTTTGGCATCTCGAGCATCCGCTTTGAGGTGGTCGTATCGGACTTCACATCGATCTGAGCAGAAGCGTCCAGCGAACCCCGACCGATTGCGAGCAGATGCAGAACAGGTCGGTAGCCGACACTCGTTTTGCGTACTCATCTGGGACCACCACGCTCTGGGTATTGAGGTGCCTCAGCGTCTGCTATCACGGTTTGTTCGACAATCATGACTTCTCTCGGTGGGCTGAGGTACAGCCCCCACCCTTCAGGGGTCGACAAAAGACACGGATAGAGAGTCTAATCTGAATCACGACTCACGGTGAATAGTAGTGCCCGAGTTCGTGGGCCCAAGAAACGGATCGCGAACGGCTCGAGTCTGTCCGTGGTGTTGGTCTAGTTCTGGCTGAGAGAGTGCTTGATCGGGTCCAGTGAATTGTCTGGATGTTCCTCGTATCGACTATTCGCATGCGGGCATCGACTGCCTGAAGTCGTCGGCCGAACAGCTAACCGTGTAACTCTCTCACATGCAGATGATCCACCTCAGCACATGGGAGTAACCCCGGACCACGTCGACGGTGAGGTGGATCATTGAATCGATACAGGCTCACCCCGGCGAGACCTGCACTACACCCTTGACGACGTCCCAATCGCCTGTACCTGTAGAAGGTGCAAGCGTAGGGCGGCTCCCTACGCTTGTTACTCTCCATGATGCCTGCGTGTCCGTGCGACTATATATTGGTTGTTCTACCCACACAATTCAATACTCTAATGGAAACAGGGAATTAGTCGTCCCAGCGTTCGCGATGATTCTTAAGCATGTTCCACCACACTAGGCGATGTCTCAACGGAGACACCCACAGCTGCGAGAAAACGTTACACAACTTCCAAAAAAGCAAGTAGTAAAATACTGCAGGTCAGTTTGCCGTGAAACATCAGAAAGCGAAAGCCCGACCGCGCAACGGCCCGTGGCCGTGAGCAGTCCGGACCGTGGAGGTGGTGGGCGGTGGCGGTGACCGAGGCACACCAGCAAAAACGAGGGCGACACTCAATCGTCTTCCCGCCACGTACACCCGCAGGTACCGTGGTAAATCCGCGTTTCTGCCTCGTCCGCTGATCGCAACTGCTTCAACTCGGTTCGCGTCTCGACCCTCTCTCCACACTTGGGACAGTCAACCATCGAGTCGACATCTGGATCATCGTCCGCCGACTCGGCCATGATCGGCTCTCGCTCGCGCTGATGGTACGTGATTACGAGTGTCGGCTCCTCGAGTTTGGGACGTGGTGCGACTGTCCGTCCATCCGCCTCGGCTTCCTCGAGGATCTTTTGGACGTGATGATTGATCAACTCCGTTCGCGTCGCGGGTAGTTCGTCCACCCGCTCGTCGATCCGCGCCAATCGATCCGGTGCGACTGCCTCGAGCCACTCCTCGAGCGATGTCGGCTCCTGACTACCCGTTGTGACGATCTGCTCCGCTGGTCGCAACGCCCCATCCGGCTCGAACATCCCCTCGAGCGAGCCGTCAACGCTGATTGCCTGTTGATCGCGAGCGATGCCACTGATCGAACGTCGATTGTCGACAGACATGATTCACTCCGCACCCGCACCGGCCCGGACAGCCGCCACCCGGCCCGACGCGAGTTCATCCGGCAGTTTCGAGGCGCTCCCCTTGATGTCGGTCGTCTCGTCGATCCCTCGGAAGGCAGCGGAAGCTCGGTTTCAGACGAGGAGTCCGCTGGCTGGCGCAGGGTGAGACGAGATGCCTCGCAGTTCAGCGGCAAACCGCGCTTGCGCGGGCAAACGCTGCACCGACCACTTCAAGGGGAGCGACTCTCCATCCCGATCAAACGGACACGTTTGTGGGAAACCCTGTAGGCGGCACAGGTTTCGACGTCCGTCAGCGAGGAGTCCCAGCACGGCGACTCGGTGAGTCGGCGGGCTGGGGCCCGCAGCTACGGAGATCGAACGCCGAGCCGTCTCCGCAGAGCGGGACGGAGTGTGCACGCCTGCTGGCTGAGAGAAGGGGCTCGCGCGGGCAGGTCGCGCGGGAAGTCGCTCTCGCCAGCAGGTTGTGCCACGGAGTCACGCGCAAGAGAGACGACTGGAGGGAGGTGGGAAGATGTCGTCTCCCGTAGGTCCGTGCGCTCGCAGAGCGCGTCGGAACCTGGACTTCGATTTCGCGCCCGGAATCGCCAACGAAGCGGTCTGGACCGCGGACGGCCCGCCGCGAACGCAACGATGTCCGTGAGCAACCGGCCGTCCGTGGTCCAGGCGGGTGAGCAAGACTCCCGAGAGGCAGATCTGTTTGATCTGCCGACGCGCGATAATCGAAGGAAACGGGAGGACTGCGGTGCGGTTCGAGGTCGAGTCAGACCGGCATGGGATGAATCTAGCTGAGTGTAGTATCGTATCGAATCAACGGTAGTCTCTCTGCTCAGCTCAGATGCGAACTGATCGCTGAGGATTTTATCAAGTTGTAGTTATATTCGGCTGGGATGCTGACTACACACCGCTTCTCAATCGAGATCAGAATCAGCCGCTAACCGCATTATCGAGAGCCAGAACCGCTCTAACTCCTGTACCATTCGATAAACTTGTAGGATCAACCGGCTTTGTTAGATAGCCATTCACGCACAGTTTATAGGACTTGACGACGTCTGTTTTGGCTTCCGAGCCCGTGAGGACGATTACTGGAATACGCCTGCAGTTCGGATCCTCGTGAAATTCTTCAGGCACCTCTTCGCCATTTTTTCGGGGGATGTTAAGGTCTAATAGCACGAGATCGGGGCGCGGTACGTCGGCGTAGTCATTTCGTTGAAAGAGGAAATCAAGGGCACCGACACCGTTTCTGACAACGTGGAGTGTGTTCGCGAGCTGTCCGTCCTTGAACGCCTCTTTCGTGAGGCGTATGTCGCCAGGATTATTCTCAACAAAGAGAATGTCAACCGATAATCAATTCCATGCTCAGCGGTCATACTCATCTTCCGCTGGAAGTGTAAATGAGAACGTCGCTCCCTCGCCTGGCTCGGATTCGACCCAAATCTCGCCGCCGTGACGTTCGACGATTCGCTCGCACACTGCCAGACCAATACCCGAGCCCTCGTGATCGTTCCGGGAATGAAGCCGCTGGAATACCTCAAAGATACGACCTTGTTCATCCGGCTCAATCCCGATCCCCTCGTCCTGAACCGATATTTCCCACATCGAATCGGTCTGAGTGGCGGAAATCTGCACCTGTGGCGGCTCGTTCCCGCTATACTCAATCGCGTTGCTCAATAAATTCTGAAATAGCTGATGCAACTGATGTTTATCTCCTACCACACGAGGCAATTCCTCGATATTTACGTCGGCATCACTTTCAGTTATACGCATCTCGAGGTCGTCGCGCACGTCTCTAATTACTTCATTGAGGTCGACCGGTTCGAGTTCCTCTCCCTGGGTCTCTATGCGTGAGTACGCCAGTAATCCGTCGATCATGTCACGCATGCGGTCGGCCCCGTCCACGGCAAACTCGAGAAATTCCTCGGTCTCTTCGGTTAGTTCCTCGTCGGCTCGGTCCTCGATCAAGCGCAGATAACTCGACACCATCCGAAGTGGTTCCTGAAGGTCGTGGGAGGCAGCGTAGGCGAACTGTTCGAGCCGCTCGTTGGACTCTTCGAGCCGCTGTTCACGCTCGACCCGGTCCGAAACGTCACGTCCGATGCCAGCCAGAACAGGGTCTCCGGATGTGTTCTTGAGCGTGGATCCAACGAACTCGAAGGGGACGGTATCGCCGTCCTTTGTGCGTAGCTTGAGTTCTACATCTACCGAACCGCTCTCAAAGCCTTTGCGGACCGCATCCATGGCTGCATCACGGTCGTCGCTCCGGAAGAAGTCGGCTGCAGTCATTGATGATATTTCCTCTGCTGTGTAGCCAGATACCTCTAAGAGGCTTTGGTTCCACCGTTCAAGAGATCCGTTTTCGTCTACAACATAGAACACGTCATCGATTGCGTCAAGAATATCGTCAGTGTACTGCTGGTGTCGTTCAAGGCGTTCATTCGAGGTTTCCAGTTGATCGATTGTTTCTTGAAGTTCGAGTTGCCGCGTTTTGGCTTGCGCGTCGTACATACCTGCGCCGAAGCCCGCGAGACTGCCCAGTGCCGTGAGCAAGAGTGTATTTCCGACGATATTTGGATCGTCACTGGCAAGAACGATAGGCAGCATGATAGCGAAACCTACCACAATACCGCGGAGACACCACTTGCCGACGGTAGGATAGAGTTCAGAGCGGATGTCGGTTTGGGGCAACCGATAGCCACCGTACAATAGGACGAGACCTGGAATACCAACTAAAATACCAAGTACAACCCAGAGTTCGGACGATGAATCGTTGACAATGGGGAGGAACGGATAGCTGACTACGAGTGCGACAAAAATCCCACCGAGGGCTACAATAAATTTCCTCCCAGAAACATCGGAGTATCTCCGGTTCCTAAAGCCCATTACCCGTAATCAGTAAGGAGGCTCCTATAACGTTGCTATGCGGAATTTGATGAGATGGTCCATCTACTTGCGTCACCCTGACCGCGGTGTATCCACACCCGGACAGGATATTCAGAAGTATCGGGTCCTGCTCCCGATAACTGTACTACCTTTACTTATCGTTCTCCGCGTTGGTTTCTGAGTCGTTCTCTGCGTCCTCCTCATCGCCATCAGCACCCGGACCAAGCCCAGGCTCTGGTTCTTCATCTATCTCGTCTTTCGCAGCGTCAAGGCCTTCTTCGTTGGAATCTTCTGACTTCGAATTATTCCCCATGGCCCTTGGTAGCAGAGACCGAATACAAAACGTCATCTCCTGCTATCTTTGGGATGGCGTCTCTGAATGAGCGTCTAGTACACATATGTAGTGTACAGGAGGTTCACCGGTTTCTGCGTGAAACAAACGAGGGTGTGGTGCTGAACTTATCCTCTGTATGCGGCAGGTCGCTCTTATCAGTGGTTCGGTAGTTCGATCAGGCCTTGCTGAATAGATGGCGCGAATGTCGCATGAGATCAGGTCCGATTTGCGAAAGTGGAGATCGCTCAGTACAGGCTGTTTACTGATCAGAGCATTCGCCTCTCTCCTGATCGGAAGAAAGGGCGGCGAATAGCAAGTAACACCTGCGAACTGACGTTCTGGAAGGATGAAGTCTTAATCAAGTACGAAATCGCCTCTTGGTGGTTCAATTCGAATAGGTATTCCATCAACTTCATCAGGAATCTCATCTGCAACCTCTTCTTCAGCGTAGACTACGGGTTGGAAACAAGTTTTACCTGCAATAACTCGCTTACCTTTCCCCAACCCAGTTCCGGTAACTCCTTCCGTATCACTGAATTGATCGCGTAACGTCTGAAGAACGCGCTTAGCGCGTTGATTGTGTTCATACCACTCTTTTGGAACACGCTCTGTGGCGTTTCCGTCCGGCCCTTCCTCAGTCGTAACCTCAATCCATTTAGTCATACAGAATATTAGTCTCCTGTCACCAATAGTGCTTCTGGGGTAGGAGTTCGATTGATCCTCCGTGAAGAGAAGACACTACCATTCTGAGCGCTATATTGGACCCAAGGTAAGATGAAATGAGAACAGATTATCTACTAAATACGCACGTGTAGTGAGCAGATAGTCCGCCATTTTCGGTGTGACAAACGAAGATGCCGTGCTGAATTCATCCTCTGTATTCAGCAGGTGGTTTCTGATATCCTTCGGATAGATCGGTCGTCGTTCCGTTACCTGCTTGACCTGTACTTGTCATCAGTGACACTGAACAATTGCTCGTGTGTTTTCACTCGAGGGCTGGGCCATGACGAGGAGTGCTACATCGGTTGCATTCCCAGATGGGTGGTGATGAGACTGAAGAATTTGACGCAGTATCACGGCCGTCGAAGACGTGAATTGTCTCTTCGTCGCAGTGGCGACAACAGAGTCGCGTCTTTCGTGGAATACTCGGTTCTGGTTGCGTGGTTTGATTTGATCGGGAGGATTCGTGTAGCGCAAGTGCGGGGACGACCCACTGATATGGATCCTCGAGTCCAGATAATTCCTCGCTGTCGTCAGTGGCGTCTCCCCACTCATTGTACAGAATCGGGAACTCGCTACCGACTGCTGACCATCTTGCACTATCTTCGTCCACGACGTCTTCGAGTTGCTCGAGCAACTGCTCCCCTGGTTCAGAGTTACGACTGGCGGCTGATGGGAGTGACGTCCAACGTTCGTCGAGCTGCGGTGCCGGCTCGTCAATATCGGCTACGAGTTGGTACCCATCGATCGGCCCGTCGTCAGCGACTAGTTTTCGACAGGCGGCTGTTCCCTTTGCTATAGCCTCGTAACGAGTCCGTGCAGGGACGACGATGAAGACAATACTCAATAGATTCTCAGTGGCCTCGTCAGTCGCCTCATCTGGAGGGTCGATACGCTCGGTCAGACAGAACAGGCATTTCGTTCGGTCTGATGGAATCGATGCCCCACATGATCGACATTTAGACTCGGTCTCTCGCTTTTGGGTAGCTTGGATCGAATTGCCGGCGGTACTAGGCTCTGTTCGATGCGCGTTCTCGTGGTTCTCCTCGAGTTCGTGATCGACAGCGGGTGAGGCTTCTCCGAGCGGACGTAACTCTTGGTGGTCGTGTTCTCGCTGATCCATTGGTCCACTGGCGTTGGCTGCGGCTTCTTACTTAAATTCGAGGTCATTATCTCTCTTGAACCTCCAAAACCTCGAGAAGCGCGTCCCTATGTGACCGAATCGTTGTCGGCGACGTGTTCGATACTGCGGCGAGTTCCTGCTGTGTAGCCATCCAACCGCGTTTCTGGCCTGCTCTGTACAGGTAGCCTGCAGCAAATCCATGCAGGTGACCTCCAATCGTGATCCCGGCGTCCTCTGCAAGTGCCGCCAATTCGAGCGCCCGATGCTGGATTTTGTCTGGAGTTCCCAGTTCGGTTGCGAGTCGTGGAAGAACGCTTTTGGGCTGTGGAAGCTGTCGGAAGCTCGAGTTCGGTGTTATCGCCGAATACGCACATTCGAGGGACGACGAACGGGCCCGAACCGAGGATGAACGCACGGTTGTTAACGACCATTTCGCCGAGAGCCATCCCGCCGATACCAAACACTTTGAACGGGAGCATCGTACCTGTCGCCGTATCGACGAGGTACGGGGTGAGATAGCCGTTCGCGACCATTTCGACATCCGTCCACACGTCGCTGTCAATCAGGGCCTGCGTAGTCTGATCGAAATTCATCGCCAAACGATTCCGACCAACCGGCCGAATTCAGATATAAGAGCGCGCCAGAACCGCAGGTAGCCGACGTAGCTGATGGCAGTCTACGGTGATATGCAACAACCACTGTTCTAGTCCGATCAATTCGACGGTCGGTTTGCGTACGGTGGTGGATGGCGCCACGTTCTCCAAAACTCGCGCCTCGTATTTTGATCGAGTCCCCTCTCAGAGCCCAGTAATCAAATCGGTTTAAGAGCAATATGATTAACAAGCTGGAACTCGTGGTATAGTCAAATGCCGACTCGAGAACTTCCGGAAGAGGCACCCGGCCACTATCGCGAGTCTCATCCACATCCATACTACATTCCAGAGAAACTCCCCCTCTCGACACGAATTGATGTCGACGATGAACTCACGGAGCTTATCGCCGATGCGTCCTTTCAACTCGGCCGAATCGACGGGATCAGTCCAACCGTCGATTTCTCACCGGTCCTCTATACATCCCTCGTCCGACTCGAGGCCGTCGAGACTGCTGAAATAGAGGGTGCTGATGTCGATATGGACGAGGTATACGCCCATCACACACAGACCGGCCAAGACGAAAACGTCGACGTGAGCCGGGACTTGCAGGAGGTCCTGAACGCCGAACGCGCCCTTCAGAGAGGATTCGACGCGATCAAACAGGGGGAGCTGATAACGCTCGACCTCCTCCAGTCGCTCCACGAATTGCTCCTCGAAAACGTTCGCAATGAAGGCGAGGTCGTGGGAGAATGGCGGACGATCGATGTCCACCTTCCTTCACCGTACGCCAGTCAGCCCCCGTTCGTTCCGCCGCCGCACCAATCGGTTCCCGAGCTGATGGACTCTCTAGAGACATATATCCAGATGGGCGGTCAATATCACCCGCTCATTGATCTCGCGATTACGCATTATCAGTTCGAAACGGTTCATCCCTGTGAAGACGGGAATGGCCGACTTGGTCGCATTCTCATCGTATTACAGCTCTGTGCTGTAGGGTATCTGAGCGAGCCGTATCTCTATCCGAGCGCCTACTTCAATCGCAACAAGCAGGAATACGTCGAAAAGATGCGCGCCGTAAGCGAAACCGGGGACTGGCACGACTGGATCACGTTCTTTATCGAAGGGATCGAGGAACAGGCGCGGGACTCGTATAAGCGGACACAGCGGTTGATGGAACTCCGGCGCGACTATGAGCAACGGTACCCACACCAGAAAACGAGTCATCGCCTTGCACGGGGCGTCTTCGATATGCCGTACTTCACTGCCAACGATGTCCAAGACGAGTTCGACGTCAGTCGACAAACTGCGTATAACGCTATCGAGGAGTTAATATCCGACGGTGTCCTCGTCGAGACAACTGGCAAACAGCGGAATCAAGAGTACAAAGCAATCGATATCTTCGACATCCTCGAGAGAAGGCCGGATCACTAGCTCGGGAACCGCAGGTTCACTGGCCGCCACATCGTCGAACGGAACTGCTGCGGGTATCCTCGAGGTTCTGTTCGAAGTTCGCCATCAAGGCCCCGACGACATCGGCCCGCGAAAGTTCGTGACCGCGACGGTCCTCGAGGTCGTCATCCCTTCTCCTGATCCTCTAAGACCTCGAGAAGCGTGTCCCTGTGTGCTCGTATCGTTTTTGGCGACGTGTTCGATACTGCAGCGAGTTCCTGTTGTGAAGTCATCCAACCGCGTTCCTGGCCCGCTCTGTACAGACAGGCGGCAGCGAATCCGTGCGGGTGACGTCCAGTTGTGATCCCTACGTTCGCTGCGATCGTCGCTAATTCGAGTGCCCGATACTGAATTTCGTCTGGTGCGCCCAGTTCGGTTGCGAGTCGGGGAAGAACGCTTTTGGGCTGTGGAACTGCTGTCGGAAGCTCGAGTTCGGTGTTCATTGCCGAGTAGGCACACTCGAGCTGTGATCGTGAGCACGTTGCTACCTGACTGATCTCCTCGAGGGGCCGCCCGAGTCCATTACAGCGAGATACTGCATACACGCTGGCTGCTGCGACTCCCTCGAGTGATCGTCCACGACAGAGGTCTTCTTTTTGAGCGCGCCGAAAGAGCGAACACGCCTGTTCCCGCAACGAGTCGGATAACCCAAGCGCGCTTACGAGTCGACGAACTTCACCGAGGCCAGTCGCCAGATTCCGCTCACGCTTTGACCGCCATTGGCTGCGTCGGTGTTCGCGTCGAAGGCGATTGAGCTGACGGCGTTTTTGCCCCGAGAGTGTGTTTCCCTGTCCATCTCTGTATCTGCCGATCTCGGTCGACAGTCCGCGATCGTGCCGTCCTGCAGTGAGCGGTGCCCCCGTTCGACGTCGGCTCGAGTCTGCCTCCGAGGCGAACCATTCGGGACCGTGGTCGAGCTGGTTTTCGTCGACGATCAAGCCACACTCTCGACAGTGCGCTTCGCGGTTCGCTGTGACGAGAGTGCCACTGCACTCAGGACATGACAGTGTCGATTGCGACTGTTGCGATGCGTCTCGAGTAGAGCGACTGCTGACGGTCTGATCCGTAGCCATCGTTTCTCCGACGAGGCACCTGACTGGCCGCCCCGCCACCCCTCCTCGGGCAACAAACCGCCTCGAGAATGCTACTGAGTGTGACCGTTGGCGGAGCCTACCCTGCAGGCAAAACTATGGCTACAACTGCGTCTATCTAAGAACGGAAGCAGATGAATCGACTGCGTCCTTTCTAGATGAATGCTGGGTAAAGGAGTTTCCCGCGAGCAACCGTACTCAGAGATATGACGACGACTGAGGAACTCGCCGAGTTCGTCCAAGAAGTCTCTGCTGAGGAGTTTTCCGAGGACACGCAGACGGAACTAAAAAAGCGAGTACTCGACTCGGTCGGGATCGGGATCAATGCTCTTGGAGCGGAGCCGGTGGAGGTCGTCCACCAGACAGTCCAGCGTGCTAATCCTGGCGATGACTGTACGCTCTGGGGGCGTGGCGAGACCGCATCGCCGGTCGGCGCCGCGATGCACAATACCGCGCTGACGCGCTATCTCGACTTCATGGACTCCTTTCTCGCGCCCGGCGAGACGCCCCACCCGAGCGACAACATCGGTGCGGTCGTCGCTGCTGCCGAGGTCGTTGATGCCTCTGGCGAGGAACTCTTGGAAGGTATCGGTGTCGCCTACGAGGTCCAAGGCGAACTCGCTTGGAATGCTCCTGTCAGAGACAAAGGATGGGACCACGTGACTCACACGGTACTCTCGGCGGTTTGCGGCGTCGCGAAGGTACTCGACCTCGATGTCGAGACGACCAGGGACGCCATCGGCATCGCCGGCACCGCTCACAACGCCCTTCGTGTAACTCGTACCGGCGGCATCAACGAGTGGAAGGGCATCGCCTCGGCCAATGCTGCCCGCAATGCCGTCTATGCAGCCCTGTTGGCCAGTGACGGGATGGAGGGACCCAAGGACCTCTTCGAAGGGCAAAAGGGGTGGAAGCAGACCATCAGCGGCGAGTTCGAGGTTGACCTTGACCCAGGTTGCACGCGCGTCCATGACGTCATGACGAAGCGATATGTCGCTGAAACGTACGCCCAGTCTGCCGTTGAAGGCGTTATCGAACTGGCGGAGCAAGAGGATCTCGATGGAAGTAACGTGAAACTCATTGATTTAGAAACGTTCGCCGGTGCTAAGCTCATTATCGGTGGCGGTGAGGGCGATCGCCATACGGTCGAGACGAAGGCCCAGGCCGACCACTCGCTACCGTATATGCTGGCAGCGGCGCTGCTTGACCGGGAGATGGGTAACACCCAGTATGAGCCCGACCGCATCATCCAAGATGACGTCCAGTATCTCCTCCGGCACGTCACCGTTGAGGAGGACGAAGAATTCACTGAACAGTTTGAAGCTGGGGAGATGCCCGCCCGCGTGACGGTCGAACTTAACGACGGTACTACTCACGTGGTCGAGAAGGATGCCTTCCAAGGCCATCCAACGAATCCGATGAGTTGGAATCAAGTCGAAACGAAGTTCCACGACACGGCCGGCACTAGACTCGACAAGGATCGCCGGGACGATATCGTTGCAACAGTTAAGGACTTGGAGTCGACAACCGTCACCGACCTCGTTACCCTGCTGGCCCAAGATGTTGTATAACTCGCTGGATAGAGGGTGACCAGCTGTTCCTGTTCTTCGGTCTGCGGCAGATGACACCCCTCAATTGCGGATCGAACTGGTCACCCCCCTCTCACTAAGGACTCAGAGAGCGAAGCTACAATCGTATTATGGTAGACCGTACGTTCGAATTCCTACACCACAACGAGCGCGAGGAGAAGCCCAGAGAGAAGGGGATCACGGAGATCCGTGGGCCGTATTACGATCCGATGGGCCCGCGCGAGCTTCGTGACCTTCTAGAGACGATGGGACAGTATGTAGATATCTACAAGTTCAGCGGTGGGTCCTTCGCGCTGATGCCTGAGGAGGCGGTGACGGAGTTAATCGACATCTGCCACGAGTACGACGTTAAAGTCTCGACTGGCGGCTACGTCGAGAACGTCCTGGTCCGCGACAACGACAAGGTCGAGCAGTACTTCGAGGAGGCCGAGCGGCTCGGGTTCGACATCGTAGAACTCTCAAGTGGCTTCCTGGCCATCGGGACAGACGACATGGTGCGGATGACGGAGATCGTCGCGGAGGACTACGAGATCGATCCAAAGCCCGAGATCAACGTCCAGTTCGGTGCCGGCGGTGCGACGGACCCGGATGTCCTCGAGGAACAGGGCCAGCAGGACCCCGAGCAGGCTCTCGAGGAGGGGAAACGCCATCTGGAGGCGGGCGCGGACCTCCTGATGGTCGAGGCGGAGGGCATAACCGAGGAGGTCAACGAGTGGCGGACGGATGTCGCCTACCAGATTGCGAATGGGCTTGGAATCGAGAACCTTGTCTTCGAGGCGCCTGGACCTGAGATGTTCGAGTGGTACATCAAGAACTTCGGCCCGGAGATAAACCTCTTCGTTGACAACTCTCAAATCGTCGAACTGGAGTGCATGCGATCTGGCCTTTGGGGGAAGGCGACGACATGGGGCCGGACCGTCACATGGAAGGGTGACGAGGAGTAGTTATCCTAATGGTACTATTACTGGCTCTTAAGAAACGTCCCCGTTGAAAAGGGTACAAGCAGGGAAAGCTCGTCCATCGAATCCAACAGGGTATCCCACTCGACAGTGTGGATGGCACTGGGAGTGTTCGATAACATCGAGTGGGGATGAGTGGACCTGCCTCGCGTGGCTCGGCACGTCGCTGTCAAACAGTGTCGAATTCGGCAGTGAGTCGATCTAGATACGGTCGTACAGGCGCTTGCTCTGCAAGTTAACCCAGTTAGCAAAAATTTTCGAGAGTCTCATCGTTGGAAGGTTCCATCTGGGTCCGGGACAAGCCCAGTCCGGATCTCGAGGTCGACACGGCGCAGATGCTTGCAGCCGCCGTCTGGTTGGCGCTGTTCGAAATCAGGGCAAGTGCACGTCTCCTCATCGACGTTGACTTTGTACGTGCTCTCGCTTTCGCTGACGACCTCGTAGATCGGTCCCGGGTGAGCGAAGTGGGCGTCGATCGCTTCGGTAAGGGCTCGGCGGGTCCGTGGCTCGTCGATCGAGTACCCGCCGGCCTCGAGCGGGGTCTGTGGCTGCGGGTCCTCACAGAGGGTCGTGAACTCGTCGCGCCGGTTGCGCTCTTGACCGCAGTTCTTGCAGCGCCAGTAGCGGGTCCGATACTCGTAGCTATCTGTGAGGTCGATGTCGTAGGGTGACGGCGCTTTGCCGGGGAGCCACTCGTCGATCGCAACGAGTTCGTGTCCGTTCAGGCGAGCGGTATCACCTGGGTAGTGCTGGGAACGGTCGTTTGTGAATTCGTCGTCAGTCGACCGCTCTCGATGCGTCTCGCTCTGAATCGGTCGGTCAGTACTCATCACTGATCTCGAGGCGGACGGAATCGCGCCTCACGCCTCTTGGCGCACAAAAAACGATTCGCGGAGCCTACAGGCGGGGTAGGCCGAGTGCCTCAAGGCTTGACCCCAAGACGATTCACTCTTAAGGACCTAGAAGAAGACTCGCCGGCGGAACTCTGCTGTCACATGTTGTTGATCGACGACAGCCACCATCACTCGTACTGTCTGCTGTCGCTCAGTTGCGTCGACGTCAACGAGATGGTTTCCAAGAACGAGCGACGAAGTACGGACTTGAATACGAAATCGAAGCTCTGTTCTGATACCTCGAGACACCTGCCGAGAATGATGACGACTATCTCCCCGAGTCGGACGAATTCTACGGGGTGGATCTTCCATAATGAGAATTATGAAGTAATCTAGCGACTTTCTCCTACTTAATTAACCAGTAGACACGTAACTCTCGTCACACGAATTATAGAGTACTGATGCTTCATACAACATTTGGACTTCTACCGGATATACACATATTTACTCTGGTCCATCTGACGGATAATATCCAAAAGTCTACAGCGCCAGTAAGTCTGTTCTGACTCGTACCAGAACACTCTCTCGCACCGAATAAACTGACTGATGTCCGGTACAAGGATACCATCAAGACGCTCCAACAGACAATCTTCTTCCTCTCAACGTAGACGGCTTGAGACGGATATTGATGCTCGAATCCCACAGAAGTTGAATGACGTCTACAAGCCGCTCCGGTTGAACATGGAGACGAAGATCCTGCTGCGATTCGGTAAGGAGGAAATCGCGACACTGGATCGTTCGTGCAACATTTCTGACGAGCAGATGAATCAACTCTCAGAGTTCGACATCAGACAAGACATCACCGCGGGCGCACATCTCTTAGGTCCACCACGAGGAACTCTCTGTTCTCAAAGTCCACCCACTCGGGAAAGTTGAGCAATCATCAGAAGAGACAACTGCCTCAGCTGAGGATGCTACTGTGATCTATTTACAGATCTCGTTACTCGGAGTAAGATAGTTCTTGACCCACCTCTTCAGATGCTGTGATAGGAATGGCATTTTCTCGTATTTGTGCATAAACTTCATTAGCCCAATCTAATGCAGAGTCTGTATCGTTAATGATCAGGCCAAATATGCCGCGTTCAGCGAAAACGACCACAATTGCTGTCATATTATCAACGATAGTAAGGCCAAATGAAAATGGGATTTCAGCACAAAGAATTTTGAGAGATGATAGCTCACTAATTTCTTTAACATCTTCAGGATATTCAGAAGATAACCAGTTATAGACCTTCCTTGGCAGAATTATTTCGATTGAGTCCTTCTCATCTGAGATACATGATTGGTAGAATTGATCGTGGTATCCCGCTACCACACGTGGTGTTGCTATGCGAATCTCAGTTGAATCTTGAATCTCATCAATTACCACTGCCATCAGGTCACCAGCTACATTTGGATGGGGTTCATGAACATCTGCAGATTGAATAAATTCTGGACTGAGTGGACAATTTGGGTCTACTGGCTCTATTATTGACTTAGATTTTTCTAGATCAGTAAGGAATTCAATATGCTCCTTCTGCGATTGATAGGCCAGTCTTCCGAACGTCGTTGGATGCCATTTTCCATCCTGGTATTCAATAAGATTCTGTTGTTCTAGTTCGCGGACTACATCATCAAGGGTTGAACGAGGCATCTCTAAAGAGGCCACAAGAGTTCTCTTTTCAGCAGGCTGTTTGACGATCTCTTGAAGACAATCAAATCTCTTGAGAAGAGTATCAGCGAGAGAGTTAGTATCCATCTAATCACCTCACCAAAAAATCTGTTTCTATCCCCACGCACATATTTGGTTGTAATAGAGTGATAAAATTCGGTTTGTCCGTAATTGAATGTTTCTTATGGTTATACCCAATGGAGGGCATGCCATGCAATTATATGGTTGAGTATTTAATCATTTCGGCCATTTTACAAGAGGGGGACTCTATGACCTGTGGATCCCCGATGAGGCCAGTACAGCTAGCATAAGTTGAAAAAGCGTCCAACGAGTAATAAGTAAATAGAAACGGATGAGATTGGAAGGTTCTATACGATATTAGTATATTACATAGATTGATCAGGCCGGATGTCTAATTCTTCATCTTCAGTAATATAAACAGCTACATTTGATGAATTATTAGTTGCATCCCACTCTAACTCCTCTGTTTTATTCTTTGAAATCGTAGCAGTGATTGAATAAGTTCCCGTCTCGTTAACAATGTCACTTATCCGCTTAATGTTGTCAGAGCTACCTTCCTCTAATTCATATTCTCCATCATGAACCGATTCATTATCAACATTAACTTGGATATCGATAGTGTGTGACTGGTTATGGTAATTTTTCAACAATATATCGCGAGGATCTTCAGAAATGGATGGTCGGGTCTCGTCGGATTGTAGAGGCTCTTCACTATTGTTTTCATCTCTATCAGGGTTCTGATCAGACTCAGTATCAGTGCTATTTTCAGATTCATTTTCTGGTGAACCATCCTCATTCCCTAAACAGCCAGCAATCGATGCCGCGAGAACCAATCCTGTACCAGTGACGAATTCTCGTCGTTCCATATCACTACTATTCAGGCCTAGCACAATAAATCTAGGACAAGGTAAAAGAGATATTTAATATAAGAGTTCATTCATATTTCTTCTCTTGTATAGAAAATATTGTTTGTTCGCTGGCTAACGTAGTAGGTCAGGCGTTAGAAATTCGAATCAATGTAAGAGTGTACACTACCCTCCGTACAGTCGCTCACCCACTCAACAATTTGTTCTGTGTCTCCATTATCACTACAAGAAACGCCATCCCAACTATACATAATACTGATTTCGTCAGGGTTCCCCGAACGAGTACTCACATCAGAAGGATGAGTAGCATCATATATATGAAGCAGTTCATGGAAGGCGACACCCTCTGATTCAACTTCTGAAAGCTCCGATGGGAGATTATTGTTATCTTCATGGTGAACATCTACTAAAGCATTTTTATAGGAGCTTTCACCAGCTCTTCCAACATACCCAATGCCATAGGTATTGTCATCATCACCGTGATAGTCAACAACGATAATAGAAGAGGGACCATCATAGAAATCCCCTTCATTATCGCGCAACCATTCATCGGCATCACTCAAGCGATCACCAAGATCGCTTGAGTTAGAAAGTTCACTTTCTGGAATTGTTACCCCTGCTGGACCTTGGGCTGTGAACCATGAATCATAGTCTCCATCATCTTCAATGTGGGAGTTCCACGCATCAGAAACCCAAGACAGAATCTGACTCATTTTGTTATAGTCCATATTGTCCCATAAGGATTCTGTCCCGACAAATTGTGTCCCGACATCGCTCGATGCTGCACTAGTATATCGATCGCTCTCATCAGAGCGAATCGTTGCTGTTTTGACTTCACCATCAACCCTGGTGATCTCAACTGTTTGCCCATTAACTTCCTTAGTTTCGATAGTCTGTTGCATTATCATTCACCTCCTTTCACAATATCAACATCTTTTGGCACTGCGATCAGGTCAACATCTTCTATCTCTCGAACATGTTCATCTACAAGTGACTGAAGCGATGCGACACGAGCCTGTGCATAGGAATCATCGGATTCCGTTGGGAGGATTAAATAATCTTCATGGCCAAAGACCGTCATTTCGCCATGGTTTCGGACCTGAAGCTTGCGGTCAGGAGTTACAGAAGTTCCAGAAGATGCAATGGAGACTGAATCTCCTGTACCCTCTACTTCCTCACCAACGGGGACTTCAAGGTCAATGCCACTACTACTCATCTGGAGGTTATCCTTCTCTACCTGAACGCTAACAGGCGGCTTTGACTCGATTTGATCGACAACTGCGTATCGGGCGTTCAGTTCGCGATAGTTGGTATCAACCGGAAGCTTCCGATCGGACTCTGTAATTGGGATCGCCTGTTCTGGGCTATAATAGTCGCCACCGGCAGAAATGACGACATTCTGTTTCGAAAATGCCGAGACCGGCGCAGTCGTTAGCGTTACCACATCTTGCGATTGGTCAAGCGCATATCCTGCCGTTCCAGTCCGAGCCATCACAGGGGCATCGGAGGGAGCATCATATTCTTCCCTTGCCTCAACAAAGTGAACGGTTCCTAGTTTGAATTGACTTGGATCGGCTGCAGCAGTACCGGCCCCAGCTTCAAAACCGATGGTAAGAACACTCAGTCCAGCAGCCGACTTCAGTACGGTTCGCCGTGTTTGGCTAACTTTGTGGTCTGGCATGGATTGAAACCACACCAGTCATTTCGCTGCGAATTAATTTCTTTCTATATTCTCGGAACTATACAATTAACAGGAGACAGTGCGAGAACAAAGAGCATTTGCGAAAACTGGCTACCCCCTACCACGAACTCGTAGTTTCCGTCGCTCGAGAACAGTGTCACCTCCGCAACGACGTAGCAGTGTGTGCCGAATGCGTCGCGGCCGTACTCGAGCACGCGCGAGAGGAGAACGTAGACGTCGACTGCGAGGATGCCACTAAACTCAAAGATTCGGTAGCAGGCCTTGAGCACGTCGACGATGGTCAGCCCTGTCTCAATGCCGAGTTCGCCTCCGACTGCGTCGGCCACCGCCTCATCGAACGAGTGTGGGATATTCGATGTCGAAGGCACCGTTGCGGTTCGGCCACGCCCACGCGTCGCCAAGATGGATGAATGCCGCGACTCCGTGGGTTCGGCGCGAAGCCGTCGAAGGCGTCGCCACTCACGTAGTATACGATCATGCCGACCACTCTCCTAACTCGCCCTGTCAGCTCGGCGTCTCCGTGACCTCGTCCTCGTTATCCAGCGTCTCGCGCAGGTCCGCGTGCATGTCGAGATAGAAATGACCTGTCCCCTCGAGCCTTTTTCGTGAACGGTGTGGCAGAATATCGACGACGGCGTTTCGATTAATCAACGGGCTGTTACGGCGCTGCAGACGGTCGCAACAGTCAGGCCAGTCACCGTCCACGCTACCAGGAACGATCGACCGATGGTCGCAGGTATCGCAGTGGAACAGCTTCGCGTGAGTCTCGAGATCAGCGAACTCGATGTCGAATTTGATCCCCTCGCAGGTTGTCGTGCCCATCGTAGTCTTGAGTACGTCGGTGAACGTTGCGCGGTCATTGTGGACCAGCGACTCGAGGTCGTCGCCCTCGTACACGGCGACGGTGTGCCAACCGAACAGGAGATCGTCGGCTGCTTCCTCGATATGCAGCGCTCCGTCGACCGGGTAGTACCGCATTCGGAGTTCGCGATCGCGGTCATCGCAAAAGAGCGTCCGAGTCGTCAACTATTGTTTTCGAGAAGGGGAAAGTACTGCTCCTGAGATCGGAAACCAGCTGGTCGCCAGTTATAGATACGGTGGCCTGAAAGAAGGACCGGTCACTCGTCTTCGAGTGCTGCGTAGATCTCCGCGTGGCGGCGTCCGTCGAGCTTCCCCATTTCAAGGGCGCTCTCGCGGCGTTCGGTGTCGCTCTCGCCCGCCTGATACCGCTCATACAGCTGGCGGACCTTGTCGTCAACCCCCGTCGAAGAATCGGTGCTGGACGCCATTGCTCTGTTGGATGTACTCAGTGTGTCCCTTTCTCAGTTGCGACGAGCACACGCTCGGAAGTAAATAACTGCAGTGTCTGTGCCGACTAGACGAATCCACAAAGACAGCAATTAAAGATGCCAAAGCAACTGGGGATCTCAGGAAAGAAATAACTGTCATTCAGAATCACCCCAAGGACGGGAAGACGGTTACAAAGAGTATTAACGGGTAGGAATTGAAGGGGTCAGGCTAATTAAGATCGGTTAACAGCGATGAGTACCGAAGAGACGATTCGAAATCAACGGGAGACCCAGTTAGAGGACTATGAGAGGAATCACAATCGTATAGAAAGGGGAGAAGTTGTCACTGAGTCTCTCCCCTTTGTAGAAGGGAGAATAGCAGATAGTGCTCTCGGTGTCGGTATCTGCGAAAGTCTTCTTGGAAACCTCGATGAAGCATTGTCGTGGTTTGGTCGGGCAGCAAACCACTCGGTGAAGATCATCGAGATCGTAGATGAATACGAAGATAGCATTGAGGACTCCTATCAATGGCATCAGCCAACTCAATGCTCTGATACACTTTATGCAGCAATTCTATCCCAGCAAGATACGTATATTGATGATGCGATCTCACATACCTATGACCTCGATCACGAATGGATTATTGATAATCATTATGACTTTTCGAATGTTCTCTATCATGCATCAGCATTAGCAGCGTATCTTGATGGAAATGAATCTCAAGCTATCTCCTGGAACAAGAAACTCTCTGATCTTGATCATGAATACCTAAAGTACGATGGATTGCAGATAGCCCTTGCTGGATTAATTGAAGAAGATTCGTCTCAGTTCAGCCATGGGCTTGAAAAGATTCTCACTAATCACCATGACCAGCATGGGACGAATCCTGATGCACCAACTCAATTCATTTCAGTAGAGGGCTCCAGCTACCTCCTCCTTACAAATGATGTTGATATTGACCCAAATGATGTAGAAATAGAGGACTCTCTGCGTGATTTTCTTCTACCTGACCTAATCTAAATATACCATATTTGAATATTTTCAGACTATTTCTTTAGATGGTTTCGTAGCGAGTTTGAGGAACAAGCAATTGGGCGCGGCTCTTCCTGCGTGCGTCGAGATACTTCCGGTTGACGTTCGTTCCTTTGACCTTGCTAGGACTGCATCGATTCAAAAAACGATTCGCGGAGTCTACAGGCGGAGCAGGCCGAGCGCCTTATGACTCGAGGTGGTTCACTAAAGCGTTCAACCGGACTCTCAGGACCTGTCTCGAGAGTCGGATCCTACTCGAGCGTAGGCATCTGCAGTCACGTCTAACTCGTTGGTTGCCACAGTAAGCGACAATGGCTCAGGGAGTTGCGCCTCGAGTTGCTGGAGTGTGTGCCTGATCTCGAGGAGCGTCTCGTGAAGGTCGTCGATGGGTGGAGTCCCGTCATCGGCAGCATGTCGTTCTGGACGATCTCCCCGATTGCCATATTTTGTCTCCGGTACTGAGACATCACTCTCAACCGCTCTGTCGAAATCTGGGGCGTCGTGTGGATTGGGACCACGCTCATCGCCAGTCATCGCTCGAGCACCTCGACACCGGAGTGCTTTCCAGCTAGGTTGGCGGTTGCTTTCAGAGACTCGAGTTCATATAACTCTCGCTGGACCTGGTGGTTGATTGCATCACCAGACCATCTGTGCCCACCTGCCGTATCAGCGTGAACCTCCCATCGATTCGAGCAGAATTGTCCAGCGTATCCTAACCAGTGCTGGACAGTATCTCGGCTGATGGTTACTCGAGGACGATACGACTGACGTGCGGGACGTTTATATCCCGTCAGAAGCAATCGAAACATGGCTTTCAGATCCCGGTTATGGGATGGAAGCCACGTCTCGGGTGCTGTGACACCCGGGACATTTCAACGCATGCCCCCGCGGCTACATGGGACGTAGCTTCCAACTTGATTGTAGGCTGCTAGTCACTTATAGTATAGGGATTAGCGCTTGAGAGAAACAAAATTGCTTTGTGGCATTTATATCGAAATAGCGACGCCAGACGCTTAAGACGATTAAATTTGGTTTTGATACTCCGAGTATTCGAATTGTACTTCGAGTAGCCCAATTGGGATCGATGCGTCTTCAATCTCTACCGTAATTGAATTCGCAACCGATACTCGGTCGAATCTTTTGTAGGATATTACAGATAACTGTTACAGACGTATGTAACAGCATTTCATTGAACCCGTAAGGCACCTTATCGGGGGTTGCGCTCTTCACTGAAACTGTATTTCTCCCGGGTTCCGGGCAAGGGTACTGTCTGGAACAGGAACCTACCCTGGCCAAATCTTAGGACTGAGTTGCTTAGTGAATCCGTTCTGAGATCACGTTTCCAAGAATCCGATATTGGACTTACTTCTTAACCGATATTCTTGAACCACGCTTCGAAGCTGTCGGCAGGCATCAGTCGCTCGTTGTGCGAGTTCGTCTTCACTCGAGGGGCGAAGCACTCGAGTATACCAGTCACAGGCATCGGCGGCGAGTTCGAGCCATGCAACGCGAGTGGTGACGTATCCGTGATGACGGCCGGCCATCCAGATCGTCGCAATCGTCTCGAGTCGGTCACCGACTGTCTCGTCGCCAGACTTTGTAAACCACTCACTGCGCAGTTTGCACGCTGATACGACTGTGTTGCAGAGTTCGGTATCCACTTCGAGGACGATGTGATGGTGCTGGATCTGCTGTATCTCGAGGATCATGCATCGATGTCGTCGATGGTGAGTCGAATCTGATCCTGATGCGATACCGCACAGGCTCTCGAGCAATAGACTGTCGGCGTCTTGTTTTCACAGGCTGGATTTAGACACGCGTTGCTCGAGTTTCTGGATCGGTGAGATTGCTGCGTCATGATTTCCACACAGGCACAGTCTCAAACGCGCCTGCACCCTTCTCAGGCGCACAACAAACTACGCCGAATGGTTCGCTCTTTCTGTCTAGATGCGTGTCGCCAAGGCGACAGCGCAAAAAAATTACAGCGCCCCACCCCTATCTCCGCGCGAAAATCTCCAGTTAAAACTCACGAAATGAGGTAATTGAAAAGCAGATATCGGTACTGGAAACGCGACCTGTTCTAGACTATATTAGTTGTTGGAACGACTGGTGACTCTCCAATAGTTCAGACTGGGATGATTGACTTTCTGGTTTAATCGGCCCAAACGACTCCGGTGAAACGGCTTGTTGCATCGCCTTGAGTTTTGATTGCAGTTGTCCGCTCGTCGATCGAATGAGTTCATCGTCAGGCCATGAGTGGACGTGTAGTCCGTCAAACCGTGTTGCCACTTGTTGGACCGTATTTAGTTGTTCGAGTGCGTACTCGACCCAGTACTGACGGTCGTCACGCATTTGTTGGAGTTCTGCAGCAACTTCATCGTAGCCGGAGTCAGAAGCTGCTTCTAGACACTGCTGGAAGTTCTTTCCACGAGGGTTGATTGGTTCATGGAAGACAACGATCTCTCCCAGCGCTCGGAAGTAGCTTAGTAGCTCGTGGAAGTCGTCTTCATCCATCGTTGGATACGTTGGTGACATTGAGACAAAGACTGGCACACCTGCCTGCTGGAGTTGATCAAGAGCTTCCCAGCGCTTGATCGGCGGTGAAGCGTTTGGTTCCATCGCCTTGACAAGTGGCGCCTCAAATGACGGAATCGATGACCCAACTGTAATGCGGTCGCCAGCTACTCGGAAGAGATCAATATCGCGAACAAGCGCTGGGCTACGACTGAGGATCCGCACCGGAATGTCGTGAGTTATAAGTTCAGTCACAACGCCTCGCGTGATCTGAGCAGTTCGACGATCTTGGTAACAGTCGGTGCCGCTTGAGAGCATAACAATACCGCGTCCTCGTTTTGTTTGCTTTCGTTCACTCGGATCACGATTCTCAAGGACTTGGTGGAGTCGTTCCGGTAGATCGTCGCGATACAGTAGATAACTGCCCCAGTCAATCTGTGGGTCATTGACATCGGCTTGGTCCGTGAGCATTCCGTCTCGGTTGTCAATTGCTGGGGTTGTTGGTACGTAGCAGAACTCGCACCCATGACGGCAACCGGTTGCGACATTGATAACGTGATCACAGAGACTCTTTGTATGAAGATGAGACTCGCTCATCACCGATTTCGTCGGATCAGTATTGACACGGAGCCCGTTTTGCGTTGTACTGTCAGTGTCCATCGCACAATCCCAACAAAGAATCTCTCCTGCTGGATTGGCCGCGAACCGATCGTTGATCTCACTACTACAGTCAGCACAGAGAAGGCCTGCTTGCCACAGATCTAATCGTTCAGTCGGATCGCCGTATTGGCGCTCAATTTTACGGAGCTCGTTGAGGGTCGGCTGGCTTCCGAGCGTTTCGACTGTCTGATTGTCATCGTTCTCCACAGCATATGTTCGTTCGAACCAACTGTCGCCCGCTTCCCAAGTAAGCTCCATATGAATCGCCTCGTCTTAGTGTTCTATTCGTAACCCAAAGGGAGTGAGCCTAGTATAGTGAAAGTGAAAATAGAAGAGAAACCACTATTGACTAGCAAGAATTTTGTGCGCCGAGTGATAGTATTTCCATATTACAATAATGTCTGAGGATTACGACGAAGTACGAACTGGGGACGACCCAACGAAGGCGATCCTCAGTGAATCTGGACTTAACAGCAAGCATCTCTGTGACTACGTCGTTAACGTTGCCACTGGCTGTCGGCACGGGTGCAAATTCTGTTACGTCCCGTCAACGCCGAACATCCGTACCCGCCCAGATATGCTTGAGAAAGAGGTGGATGTGGAGAACGGCCAGAAAGAGTGGGGGAGTTATGTCCTCTACCGACATGGACTTGGCGAGCGACTTGACGCACATCTCGATCGTAAGCGGAAGTGGAACAAAACGAGACGTGGTCGCGGTGTCGTTGGTGTTTCCTTTTCTACCGATTGCTATATGGATGGAAAGGCAGGAAAAATTACGCGTAACGTTGTTCAGGCACTTACGAGCCACGAGAAGTACACGCGCGTTCTAACGCGAAATCCAATTCTTGCACTTCAGGATGTGGATGTATTTATCGAGGGTGGTGAATACGTCACGATTGGCTCGTCAATCCCTTGTATGAATGCCGATCAAGTAGCTGCTATCGAACCGAATGCCCCAGCACCGGAACACCGTCTTCGCGGACTCAAAGAATTCAACGAACATGGGGTGCAGACGTTCGTGAGTATGAGTCCAACCTATCCAACGCAGAACAAGGATGACCTTCGTGAGCAACTTGAGCGTTTGGCGGAGTGTGATCCAGCAGTTGTCTTCCACGAACCAATCAATCCCCGTGGTGGGAACTTCGAAATGACTGTACAGGCCGCTCGAGATGCAGGTCAAAAGGAATTGGCAGAGGAGTTAGACCAACTCCGTGACCGTGAGCGGTGGGTTGAATACGCGACGAATCATCTGCAGTGGGTCCAGGATATCGGTCATGAGCTAGGGTTGCCGGTGCATCTGTGGCCGGATAAACAGTTGATAAAGCACGTTTCTGATGAAGAGCAGGTGTGGTTACAATCGTGGCGCGATCGGCAGTCACCAGAGGAATTTGCGGAGCGGGAGACGCCTTCTACAGCACCACCGACGTGTCCTGTTCAAGTGGAGTAAGTCAGAACTGTCGTATCCTATTTTGGTATTGGTACAATTAATTCCTTTTTCCCAACAGAATCATATACCTACTCCCTGTATCTACAGGTAATACCTTTCCACCAGTATGCCTCTTGACGATTCTGATCCTGAGAAATGGCACATGAAGGAGCATACCGAAGTGAAACATCGGATCCTCAGGAAATACTTGACAACTTGGACTCGCATTGTGAGCAGCGCGAATCCAGAAGTCCACTATTTTGATGGCTTCGCGGGTCGAGCGAGATATGAAGATGGTGAACCTGGCTCTCCTCTTCTCGCGATTGATGTAGCAGATCGAAATGGCGATGTTTTTGATACTTTCCACTGTACATTCAACGACTATGATTTTGATAATTACGAGATTCTGAAAGATGAAACGGATAAGAAAGTTAAAGGATGCGAAAACGAAAATAAGATCAAGCATACCTGTTTCAATGAGAAGTTTGAGGAGATCGCACTACCTGTTCTAGAGTCGGATGCTTATTCTGACCTCCCCAGTATGGTTTTCATTGATCCCTTCGGTTATTCTGGTACTCCATTCAATATCATCTCTAAAATTATGAATATCCAAGAAAGTGGTAATGAGGTCTTCTTTAATTTCATGGTCGATAAAATCCGTCGCTTCTTAAATGATAACGAGAAAGCGGAAACCATAACACGAGCCTTCGGATCTGATGACTGGAAGGACATTCGGCAGTATTCGGATCGGAAAAAGCAAGAAGAGGAAATATTGAAATTATACGTATCGCAACTGAAGTCGGATGCAGATGTGGAATACGTGTTCCCCTTCCAAATGAAACACCCTGATAAAGATGTCACTTTATATTATCTAATTCATGCTACAAATCATTTTAAGGGATTTAAAGTTATGAAAGATGTCATGTTCAATGAGGGGGATGATGATAATTTCGCTTATTTAGGGTCTGACCACTATGGGTATGAAGATGAGCAAACTAATCTCTTCGAAGCTACTGCCTCCGAAGACATTCGCGTGAAAGAGCTCCGAGAACGACTTTTAGACGTATACGATGGGTCAACGGTAACTTTCGGGGATCTCCTCAAATACACGTATCGTCGAACGGACCTCGTTGAACCACACTGTCGTAGTGCCTTGGAAACCCTTGAAACAAAAGATAAGATTAGAGTTGACCGAGGTGATTCAGATCGAGGATTTAAGGAAGAGTATGAAATTGAGTTTAAACCCCAAAATCAACGACTTACTGACTTTAGTTAGTAATGTCATCTACTATTAGCACACGAGCGGATCAAGAGCATTAGTATCGACCTTTAGCCCCGTACATCTGGTTGTGTAAGCTTCTGTCTACGCAGTAGTTGACCGGTTTTCTACCAGCAAGGGACTTAAGTGGTGAGAACCCCCCATCATTGCAGATGGAGAATCGACAGAAGGCGTCGGGTCACCCGATACTCTTATTAATGATGGAGCGTTAGAACTGATTGCCAGTGGAACGGTGGGGCGATTGTTGTTTTCCCCACCAGACCCCGAGTTGAGTAGCTGAGCTGCCGTTTTTGGTTCGTGAATCAGACACTTTCACTCCGTGCCAATCCGGCTCGGAACAAGTATAAAAACCCTTCCGGTACCGGAGTGAAAGTAAAAGTATTACTCAGCATCCTCTGGGACCCAAACAGGGCTACCCGGGGGTCGGTTTTCTGCCTAACCCACTTCTAATTCCCATTTGGTGAACTTTTAAGTATCCACGAAAGATTTTTAATGCAGACACCCCTACCCGTAACTGGGTTGGTTACCCACCGTTCCACTGGCAACCTCCGCTCACCGCGACTCCGCGGGAGGAGGTCGGCGGGAATAACCACGACCGGAACGCGAGTCGAGCGACGGCGATGACCGGTACGTGCCCGCCCCTCAATCGGACCCGTTCTACTACGGGTTCCGAGTGACTACTCCGTCACTCGCGAACCCGCAGAAGGGACTGTCATAGCGGCGAATGCAGTGCCCCGGTCGGCCCAATGTCTCCGGGTCAAAGGAGACAGGAGCTCAAACATGAGCGGAAATCACAACGGTTCGACCGAAGGTACAGATCTCGACGACCTCGCTGAGTCCATTCAGAGCGGCCAGGACATCATCGAGTCCGTCGAAGAAGACATTCCCGCGAACGCCCTCGTCAACCTCGAGACTGTCGAGGACGACGTGGAGGTCCTGGAAGACGCTGTAAAGCACGCCGACGGGTCGCTTCCTGATGGCTTTGAATCGGACGTCCAAGCCGCGCAGGACGACATCAACGACCTGCAGGAGACGCTCGCGACCGGCGGTGCCGACCCCGACCTCTTCCGCGAGGTCGAGGACCTCGAGGACACCATCGAGACCATCGAGGACCGCGCCGTCGACGCTCGCGACCGCTACGGCGTGAAGGTCGACAACGAGCCGATCGAGTTCTTCGACGAGGCAACCCCGACCGCCGAGACCATCCTCGGCCGGTTCGGCAAGAATACCGACGACGCACTCGTCGAGGTCGGGACTGAGAACACCTACAGCGGCGACGACGAGGTGGACCTCAGCGACCCCGGCGTCGAACGGTTCAACAGCGAGCCCCGCACTCCGGGTAACTCCTAACATGGCCGTCGACGAAGACCAGACCACCACGGAAGTGGGCGACGGCGGCGGGCACGGGGGTAACTACAACAAGTCGTGCCCGCTACCGCCGGCCACCGTCCCGGATGAGGATCTGGACGACGACTTCCAGGGCGCCATGCACGCTCTCCAGCGCGAGCGCGACAGTGAGCACGGGCAGCCGACCGTCGTGGAGACGTACGGCAACCAGGCGCTCATCTGGCTCGGCGAGTACGAGCTTCACGCGTACAGCGAGCGGTGGGACGACCCCACCGCGGAACTCTACATCCTCGTCGACCAGTCGTTCGACGGCAGTGACCCGCACTGGATGATGATGACGCCCGCCGTCACCGTCGACGATCAGGACGCCGGCGTCATCCAGTGCCGTAATACGTTCACCAAGCCGAGCGACAGCCACTACGACAAGGTCGAAAAGGTTCTAGAGGTCGCTGACGAGGAAAGCGCGATAGCGTTCAGTTGGCGGTGGTCGAAGATGAACCGCCAGCCCGAACAGATGCGTGACCTCGCCGACGCCCACAGCATCGTGCAGTACCTCCTGCGGCTGGACGGAGCAGAGGGGGCAGCATGAGCGGACGCGACGACGCGCTCCCCGAGTCGTACCCCATTCGGGAGGCCGAGGAGTTCCACGTCGCCATCACCCAGGACGTCAAGCAGACGCTGTACGGCCACCTCCGACCGGAGTACGCCGACCGGGAGCCGGAGGGATCGGAGTACCAGCCCGACCGCTACGAGCAGGGCGTGATCGCGACGCTCACGCGTAGCACCGGCGACTCCCGGGTCACGTACATCGTTGAGGACGTCATCCCCCCGGAGACCGACGACGATGTCCACATCCGCGACGGGAGTCTGAAGCTTAGCCCGGCGTACAGGGCGCGAGCGAAAGATACCATCGAGCACGACCCGCGGAAGGGCATCGCATACTTCCACTCCCACCCCGGATGGAGCGCGTACCCCTCCAAGCCAGACTTGGAGGCCGATCCGATGCGGCTGGAGTCCGACGCCGAGTTCCTGGGCGCCGACCGCCCATTCGGCGCCGGCATCATCGCTAGCCGGCCGCGGCGGGAAACCGTGGAGCCGGAGTGGAGCTTCCGCGCCTACGACTTCACCGCTGGCACACCGCCGCAGAGGACGGAGGCGACCGCCATCCGCGTCCTCGGTGCCTCCCCGATCGAGAGGGTTAGGGATGGGCCGTATCTCGAGAAGCTCTCGACCGCGTTCAGCGCACAGGGCCCGGCCGGTCCCGGCCTCGGGACCGGCACAGTCGCCCATGACAGCACGCTGGAATTGTGGGGTGAGCGTGGGCAGGCCCGGCTCAGCGGTATCCGCGTTGCCGTCGTCGGGTGTGGCGGTGTCGGGTCGCTGCTCGCCGAGCAGGTCGCACGGCTCGGCGTCGGCGGCGCCGTGTTCGTCGACTTCGACCACCTCAAGGAGGCAAACCTGAACCGCGCCTACGGTGCGTCTCCCGAGGACGCCCGGTCGAACGTCCGGAAGGCCGAGCTCGCCCGTGACATCGCGGAGAAGGCCGCGACCGCGCCTGGCTTTCAGGCGCGAGCGGTTCACGGGAGCGTCGTCGAGCGCGGGAACGACGACTACAGCGCGCTCGGCGCGCTCCTAGACTGCGACGTGATTCTGAACGCTGCAGACCCCCACTGGGTCCAGAAAGTCATCGACCGCCTGGCGTACGCCCACCTCATTCCCGTTATCTCAGGCGGGACGCACCTCCGCGTCAACGAGGAGACGGACGAACTCGCATCGGGCGCGCGGTCCACAGTCGAGACCGCAGGCCCGGGCCTAGCGTGTCTCCACTGCCTTGAGGCGTGGAAGCAGGGCGACCGGAGTTCCGGCGTCGTCCGGGATCGCCAGCCGCCGCGAGACAGGGCTGACAACGGTGGACTCTACGTGCAGCGGGAGCCCGGCGAGGCCGACGACGGCAGCGACGAGCTGCGTGACCCGAGCGTTGTGACGACGAACGGCATGGTGGCGTCGCTGATGATGGAGCGATTCCATGCGCTCATCGTCGGGACATCAACGTCGACGTTTGCGGGGCGTCAGATCTACCGACCGAGTACGGGCGAGATGAAGTGGCTGACGACGGACGGCAACCGGCGTACCCGCTGTAAAGACGACTGCGAGAAGGCCCGGACGGTCGGGCTTGGCGACTATGTCGATCTCGATACGGGTGAAGATCCCGATCTGCGCGTTGAAAATCCAGACGCCCGCTGATCAGGAACTACTCCCTGCATTTTGCGCGGCTCAACGTCGTACTTGACGAAGCGGGTAGCGGCCAGCGGATAAACACAGGCGAGCGCGGGATCGGCTTGATCATCTTGACGATCGCCGGATGACACCGCCGGAGTTGGCCGCATCTTTGTACTTGAATCCGTAGAGATTTTTCAGGGTGTTCGGCACCCAAAGGCATTAACCCGACAAGTGTTCGTCTGAAACGGGTTTTACTAAGCTTTTCATCCCCGCATCCCTGGGCATACACTCTCTGAATACTACTCTCTACGATATGCATACGAACTCCAGAAATCCGTGTTCATATTCATCTTTCACTCTTAGTCCGCAATGCAGAGCTAAGAAACTCATTATTCTATCTTAACACCTATTGATATAGATCTAATAAACGATAGAAAAACCGTCTGTGTTCACATAGCAGCTAACAAGTGATCTACTAGTTACTCAAATCTAGCTTGGATGAGGTCGTTGCTGCGCGCGCAGCGACCGTAGGGAGCGAGCACGGAGCGGAGGGCAGGGGCGGCGGGGGTTGGGTAGGTCCGGCTCCAATCAAAAAAAGGGGACGACGACCGGCTACTCCCACCACCGGTCGCGCTCTGGGAACTGGACTTCCGACCACCGGGTGAGCGCGATCGAACACCGACCGTTGTACCAGTTCTTCGCCGCGGCCCTGAACCGGACCCGGTCACCCTCTCTGACCTCGGTGTACGTCGCTGGCAAGACACGGGAGACGAGATATGGCTCGAGACTGCAGCTCGGGACGATCGGTTAGTCGAAGCGTTCGAACAGGCCGGGTTTGAGATCGCTGACGAGTAGTAAGCTGTTGATATGATCCCCGACCACACCCCTTTCTGTTAGACCAGTAGTTTGCTCACCGCGTGTCCAGCCGCAGCGGTGAAACCCTCTCCCAGAGGTAGTGGTGTTCGACGCAGACTGTCACAAGGTTTTCTAGTTGATTTGCTCGCTCAAAGTTGACTTCGCTTTCGGCTTCGCCAAACGCACTGAGGGGCCGAATATGATGAACGTTGAGTCCTACCGAAAATTCTTCACGATGTGCTCTTTGGGTCCTCTCGCAACCGGGTGTTTGACAGGTGAAATTGTCGCGTTTGAGAGCCTTCAATCGTTGCTCCTTCCAGTTATCTCCGTATCCACACCATTCGTGCGCTGATTGATCTTTCCATTTGTAATTGTCTGGACCAGAAGGACGACCAACCGGTTCATACCCTGCTGCCCGAACTGCAGCCTGCCAACCATCCCACCGCCGGAAATAGGGACGATGTGAATACTGGCCGTGATCACTCATTTCTTGGGCGGTCGGTACTTTGTCTAACTCGTCGACAAGCCGGTGAATTTCTTCAAGTAATTCCTCATCGGAGATACGATGCCGATGATGGGGATCGTATCCGGCGGCTTGTAACGCTTCATTCCAGCTTCCAAAATGATTCTGCGCGACTTTGACCGAATACTCTCCTCTGGATCGCATTTCAGTGGCCGTCGGTGGCTTACCGTGCGGGTCTGCTAAGCTGACTATTTCGTCAAGGATTGCTTCTTTGCAAACGCGATATTCTTGAATCGGTTCGTACCCAGCCAACTGGAGTGCGTTTGTCCAACTGTCAAAACGCTCTTTGTATGTCGCTGCTGAGTAGTCCCCTAACTCGTCCATCTCTCTAATTGTCGGCGAACGTCCCAACTCGTCCTCGAGACGGTCAAGTTCAGCCAGCAGCTGTTTGTCCGGTATTCGACGACTATGGCCACTAACATGGCCTCCTAATGCATTCTTCGTCTCAAAGCGTTCACCACAAATATCGCAGATGAAATAGTCCTCATCTGTCATCTGTTGTATCCTAGGCGCTCATGCGCCCGCACCCCTTGCGGGGCCAGATAGACTCACCGAAGTCTGATGCGCTTTCACCTGATTCTTAGAATAAATCGTATTTGAGAACAGAGGTTGTGGCTGCGCGCACAGCGACTGGAGAGAGCGAGCACGGAGCGGAGGGTGGGGTGGCGGGGTTCGGGTCGGTCCGGCGCACAGCAAAAATGAAGGGGAGACACGATGGCTACGCTTCCCACCAGCGGTCACGCTCCGGGAAGTGGATCGTAGTCCACCCGGTGATTGCCAGTGAGACGCGTCCCTCGTACCAGTTTTTCGCTGCCCCGTGAATGCGCACGCGCTCACCTTCTTTGATCCACGGTGCCCGAGAGGCCTTCCAATTCGTCAGCTTCGTCCTCCCGCTATCGTCTTCGATCAACCCGACCTGCTGCTGACTGGGACAGGCAGGTTCCCACAGTTCGATGATGCGACCTTCAACGCTGACCTCGCCACGATCGACATCCTCGAGTTGCCCGATCGGAACGATCGTTCCGGCTTCGTTCAGCATCTCGTCTTTTGTCTCCATGACTGCCTCGAACAGCTCTGCACCCTCGAGGATCCGACTGGCGATGCGCTTCGCGATGACGGCTCGTGTGTAGCTACTGTTGACGTCGTCCGCCAACCGTTGCGCGAATTGATTGACCTCTGCTAGCGTCTCCTGTTCGAGTTTTGCTCGAGGATCGGCCCGTGTGTCCGTCTGCTCGTCGCGACGCATTTCGTTGACCTTCTTCCGGGTGCGCCACGCCCGACCATCCTGCTGCCCGAGCTCGGCTTGGGCACTGATTCGCTCGAGTTCGTCCTCTCGAGCCCGAATGCGCTCCTCTTGGGCCAGGGTTGCGCCGTGGATCCGATCTCCACTGGTGTCTGCGATCCCGTCTGGGTGGTTCGCATCTACTTTTGCTTGCGTCTCCTGCTCCACCGTCGCCTCGAACTCCGGCGTCTCGTCGACGACCGGGAAGCGGCCTTCATCGACCGCCTGATCGTCCGCATGTTCGAATGCCTGTTCATCGACCGTAACGACCTTGCTACTCGAGTTCTTACTAGACATTGGATCTCACTGATCCGAAGGCGCTCACGCGCCGCCACCGCGATGCCCAAACATCGCGGTTTTCCGACGACTACGACCGACAGTCACATCTGCGCGCTCTCGCTCGCGCCTTCGCGAGCGCCCTATTGGGCGCGAGCGAGAGCGCGCCTGAGTGAGGTGGCCCCAACCAGCACCGCGCGCCGATCCGCCCGGAGCGAGCGGCCAGCGGAGTAAGCCCGCTCGTGTCCGGCCCGGACGGCGGGTCCGTGTCCAGCGCGACTGTCGCCGAGCACCCGCGCCGTCATGTGGCGCGGGAAGCGCAGGCGGCATCAAGCGCTGGAACGCGAAAGCCCGCGAGGGGCGCAACCGACGGGCTTACCCGCTGGCGTCGAGGGCACATGCATTTTAGCCCGGCAGCCCGCCCGCGACTGCAGGCAGGCAGCCCGGAATGGTCGGTCGCGAAACGGCGAACGAAGTGAGCCGTGTGCGACGCGGAGGGCGGCAGCGGCGAGCGGGGCGTGCCGGTCGCTACGATTGAACCCCAACCTAACGGTGGCTGGCTGATTTCTCCACGTTGGTGGGACTAAAAGGGGCTGGCAGGCTCGAGGAACCCCGCCGACGCAAGCACCGCAACCTGAGAGGAGCGCAGCGAGGCGCGGGACTCGAGCCTGCCAGGGGCTTTCAAACAAGTATTCTTTAGAATTCTCAGTAGACAAAGTGACACTTCGACGAGTAAACCCAGGATAGCAACACGATCTACTCTACGTGATGACCGACCTCACGGATCTCGGCAATCCTCCGCTGCTTCCGCCGTCTTATTCAGCGTATCTTCGCCTTTCTCTACGACATCACCGGCATCAACTCCATCACCTCCAAAGAGGCCGTCATTACCACCGCCACCGCCCAAGATCCCATCACTGCTGCTGTCACCATTGTCAGCATCATCTGACTCGAGGACTGTATCACCGCATTCTGTAAGGTCAGCTGCTGCAGATTCCAACGCTTCTGATGCCGTCGACGCGTTCACCTCGTTCAGCATCTGTTCCACATCGGTATCGTACTCCGCTGCGACCACTTCCAGATCCTCCCGGCTCAACTTGGTTCCCATCTCTCCGGCCTGCCGCAGCAGGTTCGAGGTCATGGTTGCCATCGACGTCCGATATGTGACGTGGACCTCACTCATCGCCAAGGCCCAGCACCGGTCACCACACATGTACCGCAATCGGTACAACCCGACCTGGCTGGCCTTGTTCGCCGTGAACCGTGTCCCCACGAACGCCGGCCGGTAAAACGCCCCAGTCGAGATCAACGCCGCATCCACCCCAAACATCAACGTCGCAAATTGGTAGTCCTGGATCGCCGCATCCGTCCGCTCCTCCGAGGCATTACATGCTGCCTCACTCATTTGATTGTAACTTCCGACCAGCGGCGCATACTTCGTCACATCACCTGTCCCACTCCGGATATCCGCAAACGGCTCGACCGGGACCTGTCCATTGAACTCGTTCGCAATCTGCGCCCCGTAATGCGCCCGCCGCACCGCGTTGTCCATGTCGGACCCATTCTCCTCGAGCGCGGACTTGTTCACGCGACTGGTGTAATTTTCTTCAAACGCACAGTGTTTGTCAGCCGTGTCAAGGAGGAGGTCACGGCGTTCGGACTCGTTCTCCGGCAGATCATTGTAGAATCCGACAACCAAATCTTTGACTCTCTCCCGCTCCGAACTGTTCAGTCCAGCTCCGTCAGCACCGAGATCGTCACTGTACTCTGTAAGGTTCTGCCCCTCCTTCGGCCGATGCATCGTCATATCCGGTTCACCGGAGTCTGACGTATCATCCGCCGCAGTCTCTACCGCCACTGTCGTTGCTTCTTGGGAGTCAGACGCACTGTCTGCTCCTGGATTACTTCCTGTACTACATCCCGCAAGGACCAGCATCACGGCGACCACGATAACAGCTATCTGGCTCCTGAAACAGTTCTGGTCAAACATGAACAGTTTCCAATCCCCCAACTGTATACTACAAAAGAAATCATTGGGAGAGAATATACCTATCGACTGGTAACACATTCCTTATATTGTAGAGAAATCTGATGTTGATGAACCAGAAGCGGACAGGTGAGATAGATTATGACGCTGTCTAGTCCCAGAACTCAGAGAGCAATGAGATAGAGTATATTGCTGGCTGAGGATTAGTATTCCCGGTTGATGACAGTCTCGCCGTCAGCGTTCGTCACGATAATGGTATCTCCACTATTGTTCCATATTGCGCTCCCAGAGCCCCAATATAGCTCTGTATCGGTATCTGATCCACTTCCGCTGTAGATAATCACAGATTCGCCTGCATCGAGTGTGAACCCAGATGGGATGTGGTACGTGTGGTCCGCATCATCAGATATAGTCCAGCCAGTCATATCCACAGACGAGCGTCCCTCGTTCGTAAGTTCGATGTACTCATCATTTAGGTTCTCGTGGTCGTTGCCATTTGCATCAGCATGGATGGTTGATACTACGATATCACCGTCTTGACTGCCGCCGTCGCCAGATGGTGGACTTGAGGACCCGGAGTAATCCCAGACGCCTACATTGTTGTTTTGTGCCTCGGATTCTGCCGATTGGTGGGTTGAACGCTGTGAGAACTGGCTATCATACATCCGTGCATATCCATTCTCGATGAGTCTGAGATTGAACGACGTTGACGAAGACTCAGACTGGTATGCATACACGAGTAGGCGATCATACGTACCACGTCGGTCGGACTCCTCATCCACCTCGATGTATATCTCTTCGCCAGCAAGACGCTCTTCTGCATACTCGCTGGCTTCACTACCCCATTGCTCTAACCACTCTCGTCCGTCCGCGTTATCCGGGATACCTTCCCACTCTGTTGGGTCTGTGTTCCCAGCACTAGTCTCAGGTGTATCGACGCCCAGCAGACGGATTGTGTCTGTGCTGCCATCAGGCATCCGAACGTCCATCGTGTCTCCATCTGTTACAGATAGAACTGTAACCGTCCATGAGGTTTCCTGGCCGCTATCTGTAGATTGATCAGAAGAATCGGACGTAGAGTCGTCAGGAGACTCACTCGTGGTATCACCAGAAGAGTCGTCTCTGGAGACCTCAGAAGGTGAATCCGAGCTATCTCCTGATGATGTGCCTGATGAATCGTCCGATGACGAACCTAGTGAATCCGTTGATTCGTCTGTTGATGAGTCTGATGTAGAGTCGAGATCGCCAGATGATGGTTCAGATGTAGAATCAGGAGAATCAGTCGAATTAGATGGTGATGGTGGTGTTTCCACACCTTCCGTTTCTTGTGTATCGGCTGCGGGAAGTAGTGCCCCGCCAACGACAAATCCGACAATGATGAGTCCGATGAATGCACCGCGCCCTACTGTACTCAGGTCAGGGCCACCAGCTGAATCAATAGCATCTGTGATGAGTGGGCGAGTTTTGGGAATTAGAAGTAGAGATGTGACGATAAGAATTGGCCCGCCAAGCAACCCTAATCCTCCTTCGAACATGCCGCCAAGACCTCCCAGCAACATGAGGATGCCAAAACCATAGACACAGATTTTCTTAAGTTTAGAATCCTCTGACATAGGATACACATATGCCTACTACATCTTTAGTTCTACTAATAAATAAGTGAATACGTGTGATCCTGTAGTACTGCAGCAGAATGGATCATATATGGACGCCGACTCGCCCGAAGACAAGCGGATGTCTACCGACGTTGACAATGCAGTAATGCCTCGGAACGACGAGGTTGAAGGATAGCCGCGATGGATGTTGAGACCACCGGCGGGATGAGCCGGTGGTCGTGGGTGCCCCCAACGATCGGACCGTTGGAACAGTGACGAGGAGGACCTGTCTTCGGGCCAAAGGACCTGTCTGGCAACGACAGATGTCCCCCATCCCCCTCGTCATTTATCAGTCGGTCAGTGATGGCCATAGGTACACTGGCCAATATATTTGGTATCTAAATCTCGAGCGCGTCAACACTCTCACGAGTCAATTAGAATCAGAGGAGACAAAAATCAAACACGGGGAATCAGAACACCCTGTATGGTCAAACCCGAATATCAGGACCTTGTCCGGTTGATTCACGACCGCGCCGGCAATACATTTCGATCAGCATTCAGTTATACTGCCGATGACTGGCAACCATTGTATCTCCGAGACGATATCGCGACGAAAGAACTCCATGACGTACTTCCACAGCTGATCGACCGTGCGCGAACGATCGAACCAATCGTTCGTGAAGAGGAGTATCCAAAAATAGGTGCAGCCCAAGCATCGGTGGAGCTGCACGAACATGGCGTTCTAATCCACTTTCGAGAAAGCGAAAACGAAGGTGTCGCTGTCTCACTCGAACGTGAGGCAGCACGGGAGTTGGCGACGTTCATTGATAGCTGCACGGAGCTCTTGTGACGGGTTCTGATAACCTCTCTCAATATCAAGTAGCAGCAAAAACACCGCAAGGAGACGGTGTATCGGTGGTTATGGTAGGTGGTGGGGTGGGTGTCCATCCGGGGGGACGGACGATGGTGGGTGATATGTTGATCGTGGGATGATCCCGATCATCCGCGGCGAGGTCCCTGTCGTTGGTCTGGGCCTCCTACCGAGATCCAGTAGGTAGTCCCCCTCGCCACATCCGGATTTGATTCCAACTTAGAATAAATCTGGTGGCTGGTACACCTGCTAACGCCGGAGCTCATCGAATTTTTCTACTTTCGATAGGCCTGGAGGAACCGTACGAGCTGGTAATCAAGGCGGAACTCGAGAACGACTTCGAGAAGGAGATCGTTCACGGCCGACTCCACCCGGAAATACATCGCTGGCTATCCAGGAGCGTCACGTTTCCGGGTGGTCGTACCGGTCGAACCGGTACTTGCCTGTCCGCATGACCCAGTACTGGTCGTCGAACTCGAGAAGATCGTCGTTACTCACTGCCTCTGAGAGGAGGGCGGGAATATCGGTATCAGTGCTACTGTGATCCGCTACCAAGTCCTCAATATCGTCGACAGTGCATCCTGGATTCTCCGCTACAATCTCCAATATTTGCTCGTAGTGTTCTGGCATGAGGTCAGGGAATCTGATACTGGACGATCGCGTCTGCGCCGCATGCAGGACAGGTTTCGGTATCGCTGTCGACGGTGGTACCGCAGTGCCGGCACTCGGACACCACTTCATTCCGGCTCACCAGATCCAGTAGCCAGTTCACAGCTACAAACAGCATAGGGTGGTCACTCCGGGGTCACGACGTCGCGGCATTCAGGGCACTCAGCGTATACTGTCGGTCCGGTCGCTGTCTCGTACTCGAGGATCACGTTGCTGGATGTGATCTCGGCGTGGCAGAACGGACAGGTGCCGAGCGATGGCGAGTTTGTCGTGGACATACGTTGAAGCTACTGGTGTGAGGGGAAGAGCGTGTGACTGCGACAGAGTGGTAGTAGTATGGTTCCCCCTCTACCGTTGGTTTGTCCGTGGTGCTGTATATAGGCGATCCAACCACGGTGAAACTGAAACTAATGGCCCTCATCAGCTATCAGTTCCAACAACAGACTGTCCAGCCGATAACGGCATCCCATCGAGACCGTTGTGATACTATTAACCAACGGAAGACGAAGACTCGAGCGATTGTTGGTTAAGACGGTACCCCTCTACTCCGACTTCCGCAATGGATACGTGACTATTCCGCTGTTGAGAGCAGTTCGCCGACGTACTGATCTTCCCACTCTCGGCGGGCTTTGAGTTCACGCCGGCCACGAGCAGTGATGGTGTAGTAGTTTGTCCGTCGATCGAGTTCTCCCTTCTCGACGAGGCCTTTGTCGACGACAGTATCGAGATTTGGATAGAGCCGGCCGTGATGAATTTCTTTCTCGTAGTACTCTTCGAGTTCGTCTTTGATCGCGAGTCCGTGTGGCTCGTCCTGGCCGGCGATCACGTACAAGAGGTCCCGCTGGAATTTTGTCAAATCGAACATATCGGGGTTTCTGTCTATCCGAGGATAAGGATTCCGCAACCTCAGGTGATCTCGTCAATCAGTTCGAATCCATCTTTCCACTGAACACGGTTCGCGAACCCATTCGCTTCGAGAGCGGATACAACGCCTTCTCCAGCATCGGTATCGGTTGTTACGACGCAGACAAAATCGCTTTCTCCCGTATCGAGCAATTCAACAGTGACTGCAGCGAGTGCAGTGTCAGTTTTTTCAATCGTATCTTCGGCTCTGTTTGACGAGTGAGCAATGAACGTCCGCACGTCGTCCATCACCCGTGAAACGACACTGTTTGTGTAGTCTGGTTCACCTGCCACCTTGACCCAGCCTGCTTCGATAGCGCTGTTGATCGGTGTCTGTCCCGGCGTACTTCGATCTGGCGCGCCACCAAGTTCGTCATAAACACGCTGGGGAATGACGAATGTAAGGTCGTTTCGTCGAGCGAATCGCTCGAGTGCAGTGTACTTGTTGTGCTGCTGTCGCCCACACGCAACGAACAGTCCCGTATCTGCAACCCACGCTCCTGACTCCTGAAACACGTCAAACGACTCAGTCATCTGTTTCGCTTTTAGTCCTCAGCTTCTGGTGGCTGTTCACGGGCGTTCCGAATCTCGTCGAAATACGGATCGATTGACTTCATGTCTAGGACGACATCTCGCAACGCCTGCAGTACAGCGACACCAAACGCATACTGGAAATCAAGCTCTCGAGCCGCCACTCGTTCCGACAGTTCACCTTCCGTGTACGGGATGGCATACGTGAGGGCAGCGGCGAGCTTTCCAAGTCCATATTTCTCGAGCAAGAGATCTAGATCCTGATCTCGAGGGGCTCGACCGAACGCTTCAATGAGCGTTGGAGTAACCGTATACTCATTCCCATCCAGATTCGCAGTGAGTGTGATCGGGACTGCCGAATAGGTGTGCGTCTTTTGTTCCTCGTCTCGAGTGAGCACTCCGAGCTCAACGAGTGTGCTAGTGTCGGAATATGCTGTCGTCCGTGGCATATCCAGCTTGGCCACGATATCGTCGATAGTGATCTCCCCTTCTCGAAGGATGAAGGTGTAGAGCCGTGCGAGCCGCGGCTCCTCCAATAGCTGTGCGACCGACAACAGACCGTTGACGGCTCGCTCGGGATCGCCGGCAGCTTTCGACATACAATTCATGATTCGTGTATTAGGCAATAACGCTTGGGGTCATACCGCCTCTTGATTCCTGAGAACTGAAGGATCGTCTTCTGGATGACTCCAAGGTGTCCCATGAGCTGCGTGTAGTCATCTTCGAACTCTCCACCAATTCTGGAGGTGATAAACCCAACCAACGGTGCAGAAACTACTTCTCTCCCCCAAGTAGCCGCTTCGTCCGGTTCCAGATCGAGTCCGCACCGTCAGCGACCTCAGTGTCCTCGACCGCCGATGACTGATCACGGTCTTCGAGTTGCTCCTTACGGGCTGTAAGCGCCTCTCGAAGGGCCTGATTCTCTGCTTCGAGTTCCTCGATGCGCTCGTCTTTCTGCTCAAGTGTCGTCTCGAGGCAGATACACACTCGCTTAAACGTCAACCGTGACGATCTCTTAAGTAGTGTCGAACTGACCGAGTTTTCTACCCCTACGAGCAAGCCGACCCAGAGCTTTAGCGATGAGAACGGGAGCTGACCACAGATCGCCTTCTCGACATTGAGATGCTCGAGACTAGTACTTGTTAGTATCCGGAAATTTTCATTAGGTCAGCCTAAAATGGGTGATTGCGGTGGGAAGATCAGTTGCGTCCACCACGCCCACACCTCAGGACCCACCTCGCTGCCGACGAACGTCTTGCACCGTCGTCCGCGGTGCTACACTAACCGATTCGAACGTCAGAGAGGTGGGGATCACCGGTTCCACATACCGGTGATCTCCACGCCCCTCATTACTATCAAAACGAAAATCCAGTAGAACAGAAATAGATCTCTGGTGGTACAGGCTGATTCTACAGGTAGAGTAGGCCTATATCTGGAGAAGCGTCAGCTATCCCCTGCGACCAAGTCCTCAATGAACCGAAAGCCATTCACGAACGTCACTGAGTCACCGTACCCCTCGCTCGCTAGCACGGTTTCGGCCCCTTCACCGGCCGCGACGTCGGTCGTGTAGATATACACCTCGGTCGCCGTTCCCGCGCTGAGGTGTTGGGCAGTTAGGGCGGCGAGGGCGGCGTCGGCACGTTCGACCTCGTCGGCGGGTCGGTCGTCGGCGTTCGCGATGTACCGCTGGACGCCGTCCATCACCCGCGAGACGACCGGCTCGGAGAACTCGAGCGGCGCCGCAACCGTCGCCCAGCCCTCGTCGATCGCGGCGTCGATGGGTGGCGCCTCGACGTCGGGCTCGTCGATGGTCAGCTCCTCGTACACCCGTTCGGGCAGGACGAATGTGACGTCGTTCCGGCGAGCGAACCGCCGAACGGCCTGATAGCGGCTGTTCGAGGGCTGTCCCATCGCGACGAACAGGCCGGTGTCGGCGATGTGGAGCCGGCTCACACGTCGTCAGCGCCGTCGCCGTCGTCGATGTCCAACTCGTCGAGTCCTGCCCCTGCCTCCTCGATGTCGTAGTGTTCGTGGACGACGGGCCGGAGTGCCTGGAGGATCATCTCCGCAGCCAGCGGCGAGATGTCAAGATCCTCCGCCATCAGCCGGTGGGTCACTTCTCCACGCTCACGAGCGACGGCGTAGGTGAGCGCGGTCGCGAGGCCGGCGACGCCGTGGCGGTCGATGTAGGTGTCGATGTCGGCGTCCGTCTCACGGCGGCCAACGGCGTCGATGAGCGCCGGCGTGATCGTGTATTTGCGGTCGCCCGCGGCGGTCGTCACGGTCAGGTCGATCTCCCGGGCGGCGTACCGGCGTGGCTGCTTGTCGTCGGTGACGTCGACGACGCCGGCGTCGACGAGCCGGTTGACGTAGCTGTAGGCCGTCCCCTGGGCGAGCTCAAGGTCGTCCATCACGTCCTGGACGGTCGCCTCCCCCTCCCGAGCGAGGTACGCGTACAGCTGGGCGAGCTGTGGTTTCTCGAGGAGGTCCGCGACCGAGAGGAAGTCCTGGACGATGTCGCCGTCGGCGCGGTTTGAGGTGCGTGACACGGTGGTTATTGATTACAGTTTACAGCGAATTAGTAAAGAGTGTTGGGGTCACTCCGCCGGCGTCGCGACGAGATGGTCCTCGAGGTCGCGCGTCCAGTACGTCGCGAGGCCACCCGGATTACAGCGAGCGCACAGCTGCAACGGACCTTCCAGATGCCCGACTTCGACCCGGAACCGCGTCAGTGCCGCGAGCGTGTCGACGACCAGCCCACAGCTGTCACAGGCGACGTGATCGCGCTCGTCGGGATCCGGCTCCGTCTGAATCGCGCAGTCGACACAGATCGGGTGAGTGACCCGTTTGTCCTGTCCCCAGGTGTGGGCCTCGCCAGTCTCGGTGCCGGGCGGGGCGTCGCAGAACGCACAGCCGACGAGGGTCTGCTGCATCACTCGCCCTCCGCGTCGGCGTCGCGGCCGGCCGTCCAGCCACGGTGGAAGACGGCTAACTGTTTCGATGAGTCGAATGCGGTGCCGCTCGGCTCGTGAACCAGAACGCGATCTTCAGGAACCGGAGTGACGACGTCCGCGTCGATGAGGTCGTTGATCAGGTTCTGGGCCGTCCTGTCGTCGACGTCCGCCGTATCGGCCCCGGCGGCGTCGCGGTCCTGGGCGAGCTGTTCTTTCTCGAACTGTTCGTGGTCGCGACTCGTGTCGTCGTGAGGATCGGGACCAGGCATAATGGGTCACGCAGCACTCATGGTCACGCGCTGCACGCCTCCCGGCGCCGATAAACAGTCGGGAGTGACAGCGTCAGTCAGGTCGTGGATCGCGATAGCCGATGACGGCGACGTCGTCGATGAACAGGACGCCCTTCATGAAGTCGAGCTTGGTCAGGCTGTGCTGGTAGAGGTTATGCTGCCCCAGATAGTTCACCGGCACCACCAGACAGCCGAACTCGATTTTCGGCCGGCCGTCTTTCTGGGTGCGGTACCCCCTCTGGAACTTGAGGAGGTCGTCACTGACGTTCTTCCGCTCGCTCTTCTCGACCTCGATGGCGATGCGGGCGTCGGCGTCGTAGAGGTCGACGCTGTAGTTAAACCCCTGATGCGATCAGAGCTTACAGTTCGGGTTGTAGCCGCCGGCGGCGTCCCCCTCGTACTCGTACTGCGAGAGCCCGTCAGCGATCGCGGCATCGAACCCGCCGACCTCCGTGTGCTTCGTCGAGCCGTCGAAGACGCTTGCCGGGACGGCATCGACGGCTGCCCGAATCGACGCCAGCACATCGTCCGGAAACGCCTCGGACGAGGTTTGGGCGCGGCGCTCGCTCAGTTTGGTGACCTCCTCGACGACGACCATACTCGCTCTCGAGGAGTAGCGGCCCGATAAAACCCGTCGCGACGGCCGCTCGAGCCGACCGGCCGCTAGGCCCCACTCACTCGAGAAGTCGGGCGGTGGGTGGGGACGTGGGAGTGGATCCAGCCCCAACGTTAACCAACACCGTGTCGGTATCGGTTCGGAATGTTGGTTAAGCCTAACCGCTACGGCGTTCGGAGCTCTCGAACTGGCTTCACGACAAAGGTGTCTGGCTCGCTGGCTGCTCTCTCACCTGTCCGCTCCGCCGTCGTTGATGCCGACCGCGTGAGCTGAGTGATGAGCTCGTCGCGAACGGTTCGTCGAGGGACGGTGGTCTCGTGCCAGCCCAGTCGGTCGGCGAAGTGCCGCTTCTGGAACTGCTCGCCGACGTTGTCGGCCGCCACGTACTGCGTCCGCGTCGACCGCCCGACCTGCCGGGAGATGAAGACGGCTCCCACGGTTTCGTGCGTGAGTTCGACGAGAGCACATTCCACGAGGGCGACGACCGACGCGTGATCCCGGTCGGTCGGAACCGTCACCTCGAGGTCCGCCCACGCGCCTCACCGTCAGTGGTAGTTCCTGCGTGATCCGCTGCTCGTGTCTTGCTGCGTCGTTCCGAAGCCATCATCTATCGGGGGCACGTGATGCGCCCCGCCACCCCCTCGCGGGGGCGACAGACACCACAAAAACACACCTTGTCAACCTATGCGCTAAGTCTGATACTTCTGTACTTCCGCTACCCCTGTGATGGCCCCTCGGCCTGAGAGAGCCAGCGGCGCCTGCACCGTTATACCCTAGCCTTCCTTTGGACAATTCTGGAGGTGCAGAGAACATTGAAACGGGCGTATATTTAGCAAGAGGCCCGTCGGGCAGTTCTCAGCCGTTACTGATGTCCTCGACGAGTGCTAAGATACTGTGATTGGACGGAATTGTGCTTGACGAGGTGGTGAGGCCCTCGAATTCAAACGAATTTAATTCTCCTAATAGGTGAGACTTGGCAGAACTGACTGACGACAAATGATGGGTTGGGTGAGATCGATTTTACTGACTCCTCCGTTTTTGCTCAAATTGGGCGATACAAGGCCTGAAAAGTGCATGACGAGATTACAATATCCGTTACACTCCCGTCTTCTGAAGAATGCTATGGAACCTTACAATCGACTGTCTGCGTTAGAACTCGTTTCTGTTACCCTCGGTTTCACTTAGTTGATCGTACATCTCATCGGGGAACGGGAGACTCCCCCAAATTGAGTATGGACACTCATCTTGTCCGATGCAGTACCGCTGCATATCGTCGTTATCGCAGTTCATCGGAAGCGGGGTATCGCCTTCAATCGTGTTCGAGAACTCGTAGCGAATTTGGTAGTCGGTGACCTGTTCATCGTACCACGGCCACTGCGAGAAGACGTCCTTGAGATCTGTGACAATGGTCTCGAGGTCGCTGTCCTGATACTGGGGCAGCCACATCACCATCCGGGCGAAGTTGTACAGGTCCTTTCGGACTGGCTTCTTCTCGTGAAGGCGTTCGGCCATATTGGCCATACAGGGGAGTTCGAACAGATCCTCAATTGTCTCGACGTTGAGGGGCTGGACGCCACACGAAGACTTCTGAACCCGATAGTGGTTCGTATTACCGTGCTCTCGAATGGTCAAGCTCCGGTGGTCGCGCTGGGATGCGAGGAGGTTCCCGAGGCTTCGCGGACTCGAGATACGATTACACACGTCTCGCTTCCAGTCTGCTTCTGGGTCGTACGCCTCCACTGCTTCAAACAGCTCCTTCGCCGAGTGGAAATCCCCCAGCGTGGCGACCTCATCTGGAGCGGCTTGAATCGCGTCCCGGAGTACACGGATGGTCCGTTCACCAGGGTTCCAGTCTCGCCAGATTCGGTCGTGGTGCCCCGTCTCGATGAAGCGGTCGATGCGTTCTGTGATAGCCGACTCATTCGTCGTTAGCCACGTCAGCTGGTCTTCGGAGAGGTTCTCCTCTTGAACTCGCAGGAGCTTCTTGAACGCACGTCTGGCGTACTCGCGATACTTCGTGTCAAAATCACCGACTGGAACGTAGAGTCGGTTGTTCTTGATGCGAGTGAGCAGTACCCCGGCTTCTCCGGGCTCAGTATCGGCGTGAACGAGGCATTTCCTTGATGCCGCGGCCATCGGAATTTCGAGATACAACCCCTCACCGAATTCCGGCATCTCCTTGATCCCTGTACAAACGCGGCCGGGATGCGGACCATCCTCTCCGGGATCTTTCGCGTACAGTACCTCTGCGATATCCTGTTGGAGACTCCCATCACCGAATTCTCGAAGGAGGGAAGCGAGATTGTTGACGTAGAGCTCGCGAATATCGTAGAGGACCTGCACTTTTCGAGGCGGGGCGTGCTCGAACTTCGGATGTTCCTTGACACAGATCGCGCTCAACGTCGCGAGGACGGCGAGTGTTCCCGGCTCGTCGACGAAGGGATCCTCTGCGGCATTGGCTCTGACGTCTTCTTTGAACGCCGCAGTCCCGAATCGCTCGAGGTCGTTCAACAGGTCTTCTGGTTGGTCTTCGCCGTCGATGATGTAGCGATTGTAGCCCCGCGTAAACAGCTGGTTGATGCGTGTCGTGCTGTATTCAAGCGGGAGTGTCGCGACGCGGTAGGCGGTACGCTCGTCCTCGACAGGGGTCGATTGACTCATGACTGGATGACCTCCGGTATTGCAGACCGAATGTCGAAGCTCGGGCTCTCTATCGGCGTGACGATACTGCAGACGTCAGCGTGCAATGAGTAGGGGAGCCGGGCGACTCGACGACGGTCAGCGGTAACCACTGGATCGATGGGAATCTCGTAGGTTTCTTGCAGAAGGTCGTTCAGCACTTCTCGACTCTTGGCGTCATATCGATGAGCAGGGTCGGTATCGAGGAGATAGACGTGAACGCCCTGGCCGCTGTACACTACCATCGTATCCTCGGCGTTGAAATCGTTCTCAAAGATATCTCGCACCTCGAAACCGTACTCAATGGCCCGTTCGATATCCGCGAAAGAATACGGGTAGCCTGCTGGGTCTGCTTCGAGAATCCCTGCGGCATCGAGCAGTTCCTCACTGTCCTCTGTAACGTCCTCGTCCAGCACTGCTTGCGCTGCTCGCTCTCGGGCTATCGTTTTCGCATCGATATCGACGAGAAGCACCCACGGCCGTTCCCAGTGATCGAGGGCGTAGTAGACCGCATCAGGGCGTGGATCTGGTTTCTCGAGCAGGTCGGGATCTGCGAGTGCGAAGTCACTCCGGCCGAGTGGGTCATTCCGTGCTGGATTGCGGATGAACTCGAGGATATCATCGAAGTCGTGGAATGCTGCTGAGGTCCGCTCTCTGGAGGTGTTCGTTTGCCAGGTGTCTCGTCGGATGAAGTCCTTATCCGGGACTCCGTCTTTCCGTACCGGGTGGGGTTCTCGAAACGCGAGCGCGTACTGTTTCGGTCCCTGTGCTGTGATGAACGACGGGAGTTCGTCGACGTACGAGGGGAACTCCTCCGTGTAGTACCTGTAAATCTCCTCGCACGTAGCTTGGCGCCAGCTCATGGATTGAACCCCTCATCGAGCTTGTTGAAGCTCCGAATCGTCGTCATCCCCTCTGCGTCGAACGATTCGACGGCTTCCCGAATATCCGAAAAGCGACGGGCTGCACGCCCACTCACATTGTTTTCTATCCGGTCAGCTTCCGCGAGCCGATCCAACACCTCAACGGCTGTCTCGCGTCTATTGAATGCCCAGACAGCGTTTGCGTCCACCGCACTCTGCTTGTCGTAGTCGTCGACCGGCGCATGTTTGTTGTTGCTCGGGAGTTCTGCTTCACCGACCCACATGAGTTCTCCGTCAGCGTCGAAGGCGGCGACGTCGAACACCGTCTCCTCGTCGTATTCATAGTAGGGTTCGACCTGCACGACGTCGTTGCGCGCTTCTAACCATAGTTCGAGCAGCTTCACACCGACCTTGTGCGGCGTCTTCTCGCCGATATCTCCCTGACCAGGGCCGACTTTGAGCTTCTGGCCGAGCAGTTCACGCCCTGCCGGAAGGACGGTGTAGTACTTCCGACTACAGGCTCGTCCTTCTTCCAGCAGGTTCTGGTCGATGAGCCGCTGTACGTCCAAGTTATCAAAGTCGTCCTTGAACGCACTCATTGAATCCAAGAGTCCGTGATTCGGTGCGTCCCTGTTCATCACATCAAGGACGCGAGTCAAGAACCGGATGTCGTCGTGAGTGAGCCCGCGCCGTCGGAGCTCGTCATCGGAGACGGTTACGCCATCTGCCTGTACTGGCGACGATCCGTTTTCGTCGACGGCGTTCGTCTTCTCTTCTGTGGCTGACTCTTCTGACTCTACGGACCCCATATTTCCAAACAGCGAATCAATGTTATCCGCGTCTTTCTCCTTCTCTTCGTCGGCTGCTGAACCACTAGCTGCCTGTCCGATGAAAGACGACTGCGTCGATTCCACAGGGTTAGCGGACTCTGCGGATGTCGACTGTCCAGCGTTCGATCTACTCCCCCATCCCTCATCGTCGGCTGTCTCCGATTCGCGTGGGGTCTCAGCAAGTCCGTACTGGGCCTGTGTACGTTCCGACAGCCGTGGAAGAGCCACAGTCTCGAAGTGGTCCTCCTGTTCGACAGAGAGCGGCTCATCGCTTTCTGGATGGCCCGCTGCTATCGGGAGCGGTTTCACTGAGAACGGAGCAGGCCCTGTCTTCCCAAACGATGGGCTCGGGAGTTGAGCAATCCACTCTCCGCTGGGGAGCGTATTGACTCGATTTCGAAGATCAGTCGGACTCAGGTCTTCGTGGGCCAACGACTCGGCGAGGTCGCGCTCGATGGAGATGTTCCCGATGAGCTTTGTCTTGATGTTGTTGAGGACCTCGTCGTAGGCGCGCTCGTTTCGATTTCGAACCTGGCCGGGGAACTGCATCACCAGCCCCATGCTCAGGCCGAACGACCGTCCCTGTGGAAGCAGCTGCTCAGAGACGAGTTTTGTCGAGGCCACGGGGGCGGCCTCTTCGATGATGAGATTGGTGAGGTTCTCGTAGTCGGTCTTTCCATCACGCCGGCGAACCTGGACGGCGTCCCAGAGATTACTCAACAGAAGGAGGGTGATTGCCCGCTGTGCTTCTGGACGCAGATCGCCCAAGTCGAACAGAATCGTGGCGTCTTCGTCGAGGAACTCGCGGAAGTCGAAGCGGTTGTCAACATACTCGCCGTCATCGTCTTGTTTCGGGACGTGGCTGAAGATACGTCGCAGGTGCGCGTCTTCTCTGAGCTTGTCTAGACGGTTTCCGACGGCGTCCATCGACACCTGAAACCGGTGGTCGTCCTTCGCGAAATGCCGCGTGAGTGACTCCTCGACGTTCCTGTTGTCCGCCGACACCGGTGGGATAGTTTGCTCTCGTTGCATCTGGAGAGCTGCGGCGAAGAGGTCATCCAGTCCGAAGACGTCGCTTCCGTACTCCTCGTCGAAGAGTGCCTTAATCAGGTAGCTGAGGATTTCGTTGGCGACGAATGCTTGGCCGTACTGTTCTCGGCCCATAATCATTCGGAGGATGTCGTGGAAGTGGTCTACCTTGTCCTGAATCGCGTCCTCCCGGTTGCGTCCAGCTTCCAGGGCTGGGCGAATATCGAAAAACGAGAACGCAGGGAGAATCTCCGGGACGCGGAACTGATAGACGTCGTCCAAGCCACCGAACTGGTCATAGTGGCAGCGCAGGTAATTCTCGCACATCCCATCGCCCTTCGGATCGACGATGACGACAGGACCGCCTGTCGTCTCCCGAAGCGAAAGAGCGTCGTTGATGATCGCCTTTGACTTACCGGCGCCAGTCGACGCGAACCGGCCATAGTGTGTCGTCAACAGGTCTGGTGGGATCCGGATTGGGTCTGATCGTGGCTCACCGTTCTCGTCGAGTGCGTAGCCAATAGCCATCCCTTCTTGGAATTGCTGAATCAGGTCTGGATTGGGACACGGCAACGGATTCCGGCTCTGCTGTTCGGCTCGAGTCCCGCGTATCCCTTCGACTGTCAGCTGTTCAGAGGAGGGGACAAGGACGAAGTTGGCGAGCTCCGTCCCACAGAGAACTAGCTCGGGCCGTGTCTTTCCACGCCCCGTCGTCAGTCCACGGTTGAGGAGGCGCTGGAGAGCCGCCCGTGCCTTCTTCTCCTTGGTTTTCTCACGGAAGCCGCTGTCCCGGAGGCGTTTCCCCTCGACTTCGTAGAACGGTCCATCAAGCGGGTCGAACACGGGGAGGAGCGAGTCCATCCGGCCATCGAGGTCATCACGGGTATCGTCGGTGGGGACGCCGATGGCCCGGATATTGACTGTGAACGACCGTTTGGCGTTTTTCGCGTCGATAGACTTGATTCGCTTCTCGACAGCCTCACTGAGCTGCCGTTCGTCTTGGTCGCTCCGTTGCTCCTCAACCTCGAGCAACGATCCGACGACCTCTTGGAAGAACGTATCCCGGCCGTCGACGAGGTCCTCTTTCCGCACCTCCGCGTCAGACTGCCAGCTCGAGCGCCGTTGGAAGACGACCTGGAACGCGGTCGGTGCTGTCGCCTCCATCAGGTGATCGATCAGCGACGCGAGCGCTGCGCCCGGTTGGTCGACCGACGAGAGGTCGCCGTTCGTTTCCTCCACTGTGAACGGCGTCAGCGAGGTCATCCAGTCCTGCTTCCGCGACGCGGAACCACACCATCGAACCCCGAGCGGCGAGACGGCGCCGGGTGCTGGCCGCGCTAGAATCATCCCATCAGGGGTCATCGTCGGCTTCTCGATCGGTGGTTTCTCCTTGTCCTCCGGGAGTGTCTCGGGCGTGGCTAGTTCAAGGACAGACTCTCCGGCGATAACGTGATGGTCGGGAATTGCAGTGGATATCGTGCCGCCGTCGACAACCGGGTCTGCGTCGGCTGACTCGAAGTCTGCTGGCTCTTCGTCAAGGTGGTCGTACTGTTCCGCCGAGCCGAACTCGTATTGAAGCTCCCCGGCTTCGTAGTGTTCGACGAATTCCTGTGGTGTGAACTCGACTGGCTGAATGAGCCGGGCAGCGACATCGACGTCGACGCGTTCGATATCGAACGTGGCTGGATAGATCGAGCGAAGCCGCTTCTCGAGGGTATCGAGGTGCGCATCGGCGCCGTAGAAGAACTCCACCGGCTCATCTGGGCCATCACTTATCGCCAGGAACTCGAATCGCAGTGGCGTCTCACTGCGGAGCGGGTTCAACTTCGCGCCGAGGCCTGACGAGTCGGGCGTGGTCAGTTTGTGGAGGCTGTCGAGGATTCGGGGGATACTCTCCGGATCGAGTCGCTCGGATGTCGGTGTGACGCGCAGGTACTCAGCCATCGTTCGTCTCCTCCGTAGATCCGCCATCTGGCTCAGCTCCGACGGCGTCTGGTTCCTCGTTCGATTCGCTCGTTTCGTTCGTTCCGTTCGTTTCTCGATATTGGAGCTCTTCCTTGAACTCCAGCATCTCGGTCTCGGCGCTGTCACCGGCGCCCGGTAACGAGGAGCGAACTTGGGAGGTTGGATCGAAATCGATGACCTGCTTCTCCTTGGGCATCGCTTTGACCTTGATCCCGCGCCACTCGCCGTCGACACCGACGAGCGCTTCGGAGAAGCCGGCGTCCTCGTTGCCGGGGACGGCATCTTGGACGAATCGCATCTGGGCGTAGTTCAGGCCGAACTCATCGGACCACTCTTCGTCCATCCCGTCCAAGCGGTGGAACTGCTTGACCGCACACTGATCGAGGATGGCCTCGGACTCGGCGTGCTCAAAGAACTCGTCGACGGTCTGCGTAACCAGTCGGATCGAGAGGTCGTGGTGGCGGTGGTGCCGGAAGACTGTCTCGAGGAATGCCAGACTCGCGGCATCCTGCATGATGTACCGCGCCTCGTCGATGTAGAACACCACCTCCTTCTCCGAAACTTTCGCCCGCTCGTAGACCAGTGAGATAAGCAGCTGCATTGTCAGTGCCGTGCTGCTGTCGACGCTGCCCTCCTGCTGGGCGAGATCGAGGTAGATGACTTTCTCGTCCCGGATGTCGAAATCGGATTCCTGGCCAAGATTGGCGTGACGGCCACCTTCCTCGAAGGGGCGGAGCTGATCGAGAAGCCACGTCGCGTCCTTCTTGATCTTCCCGGCTTCTTCGTCGGACCGCACAACGAACTCTTCGGGGTTGTCGATCATATCCTCGAAGACGTCCATCATATCACGAATCGTCGGGCTCGAGTTGCTGTGCGTCGAGATATCATCGGTGATCCCGTTGCGCTTGTATGCTCGCTTGAGTCCGAGTTCGAGCGTCGTCCGACGGTCGCCAAGCGAGATGCCGCGGAGCGCGAAGAAGTTCGTCAGGAAGCTCATCGCGTCGTCGAGCTTCTCGTTGAACGGGCTCGCGTCCTCGCCCATCGCCCGCTGGACGTGCTCGGGCGTCTCCCGAATCTCCAAGGGGTTCAGTCCGAGCGTCCCGCCGACTGTGATGCGTTTGGCGTCGAGGGCTTCGGCGACGCCGGTCCAGTTGTTCAGCGGCTCGAGGATGATGCCGATTCGGTCCTTGCTCTGCTCGATAGAGCGGATGAAGTTCTGTTTCGAACTGAACGACTTCCCCGACCCCGTGTCGCCGACGGTGAACATCGCGTAGCCGTTGTCTCGCGCGAACGGGTCGATGACCACCGGGCTCTGGTTGTCCTTGTGAATCCCGAACTCGACGCCGCCCTCCTCGAGGATCGTCGCGTTGTGCGGCGAGGACAGCAACGCACCGACGGCGCCGCCGAGCGCAATCGACGTCCGCCCGAACTCGTTGTCACCGATGGGCGCGGCGGACTGAAGGGCGAGATCCTGTCGACAGATCGCCGTCTTCGGCGTGAGGTTGGCCGGGTCGTCGCGGAGCGCACTCTTGACCTTCTGGACGGCGTCCCTGAGCTCGTCCTTCTCGTCAGCCCGGACCGTGATGAACATTCCCTGGTCGAAGACGCTCGCGCCATTCTCGACGGCCGTGTACGTCGCTGCGGCTTCATTGGCACGCTCTTGTAGATAGGCACTCCGGACGCTTTGTTCGAGATCGGCGTCAACCTGAAGATCGTCGGCGATATCCTGCAGTTCGGTCCGTGCCCGTTCCTGATTCTTCGGGGTGATGTGGGCCGTCAGATCGAACTGGACGTCGGTCATCTCGAAAAGATCGCTCAGATAGCCATCGTTGGGATAATCAGGATAGTCCGCGATGTACAGCGTCGTTGTCCACTGCTCGCCAACGCGTGCGGCTCGTGTTTCCCACTCGATAGCGGCCGGGGCGGTGACCGTCTTGTGCGACTCGGCGATGTCGTCGAGTAACCGACGTTCGGCCCCGCCTTCCTCCAGCGTCTCTTCGTCAAGCAGATCCGAGAACTCGACCTCTTTTTCATCGTCCTCGGTATACCGGTCCCAGAGAAGTTTCCCACCGACGGTGAGAACGACTACGACCCCGACGTAGAGGGCCGCACCTTCGGCTGAGGTCGGGTTTGAGAGCCACTCCACAAGCTCGGCGACAGCACCGCTGCTCGTCTGGAGGATCACGTTACCCATCGTGGGCATCCTCCCGGCACGAGTGGCCGATAATCGGTTGTTCACGAACGACCCGTTCAGCCTCGTCATAGTCGTGTTCGCGGCCGTTCCAGAAGTCCATATTCATCACGAACAGCTCAACCGTGCTGAGCCGACGTGCCGACCACCCCGAGGCCTGCTGAATGAATTCGGACCGCACGTCGTTGATGCGGCTGTCGAGTTTCTCGAACATCTGGGCGCGACGCTCAACGTCGGTGAGGTTCTCGCGACGAGTAACGAACGGGTTAAACAGGAAACCGATAACGGGGAACTGAGTCAGCTTCTCGGCAGGGGTTCCCTCGTCGCGGAAGCGATCATAGACCTCCAGCGGCGTGACCTGAACGCCGATGTAATAGCGAACCTGCTGGATCCCCCGTTCACGCATCTCTTTCGGCCGCGTCTCCCGATACTCCTCGAGGAGTTCCCGGAAGATGGGATTCTCTTTGACGTCCTCGTCGTTCAGGCGGTCTTCGATGTTCTCGGTAATCTGATCCACCGGGAATGACCGGGTTGTCGCGTGGAGTTTGAGCTTCGAGTCGAGTTCTTTGTTGGCGAATTCCTCGCCAGCTTCCTGGAGTTCTGCCCAGTCGTCGGACATCGCGAAGTCCATGTTATCTGGGTCGATTTCGATGAACGCCTCCATCGTCCCGTCGGCGCGTTGGATCGCACCAGCGCCTGGCCACGCCCGCTTGATGTTTGTGAGGTCCTGCGTCCGTTCATCGGGCTTGAACGGCGTGTAGTTCGCGAGGCCGCCCTCGTTCCGCTCCGTTTCGTTGGTACTACTGTCAGCCTCTTCTGGAGCACTAAACGTTACTTGGGGACGTGTCATATATCGATAGACATCCTTCGCCCACGTCCACGCATTCAGATGATCGGGAGAGACATAGACGATCGCCACGCCGAAGCCGAATCCGCCGGCAACGAACGGGAGAGCGAGCGATTCGATCCCGGTGAGTCCAGCTAGGAAGAGGCCAACGATTGGGAAGGCGATCAGGACACCCACGTCACCCTCATCGATATTGAGGTAGGGGATACGACTTTCCTCGCCAAACTGGTCCATGATGCGCCGTGCAGCTGCGTCTTGATCTATTGACATGGGTTGCTAGTAGCTTCCAGGGTCGTTCTCGGTCCGCCGATACGATGGCGTCTCGCTGTCTTCGTCGCTGTTCGTGCCTCGTGCGGCCGCCTTCTGGGCGATAGCGTGACCTGCGGCGGCTTTTGGTCCCCACCGGGCAGCGGTTGTCGCGACGCCAGCGCTACCGACGTAAGCACCGGCAGCTACACCTCCGATGAGGGCTGCACTCTTGGTTGCCCCTCCGAGAACTTTTGCTGTCAGCGGGGTTGCAAATTTGAACGTCTTCCAAGTGAGATAGAGAGCAATTAGAGGGAGAGAAGCAGCGACTAGGTACTTCAGAAATGCGCTATCTGGGGAAAGCGCGCCTTCTGAGTAAAGAAGGTCGTATCCTTTGAACACGACTGCTGCTGGAAGGGGAAGAACTGCAAGCGGAACAAATCGTTTGGAAAACCCCATCGCAATATCGGAAAGAACCGGGATATTACCGTATGCGAGAGCGAACGCTATCGGCATTCCGTAGACATACACATAAAGGAGAATCTCTCGAATGTAATACAGTGCTTCAAGCGCCCACATCGAGAGACCCCCTATAACTGCGAATACGAATGCCAGTCCAGGGTTCGTCAGTGACTCCTTGAGGAAGTTCAACATTGCATCACCAAGAGAATCCAGACTCGGCATCAACGCAATCGTGAATCCATCAACGATGTAGAGGCCAAGAATACTCACCCAGTACCAAGTGATGATGAGGAATGCACCGACCCAAGCAGTTTTCTTCGTTCGTCTCGCTTCGTAAGCGCTCCCAATATTGAAGATTCGAATTGTGTGTCGGCCTTGAACGCACATCACCAGTAGAAGTAGTGAGATAAGCATGATCTCCCCACCGACCAATGCATCACGTATTGCTGGCCAAGGACCGTTAGTTGGGGCACCAAAGACAAATGCGCCCTCCGTCTCTGGCGTAGGTGTTCCAAACATTTCCTCCGTGAGGGTCTCATAACCGTTGTTCAACCCCTCCATGAAAAGGCCGATAACCCAGTCGACAATGTCTTTAAAACCTTCTAAAACAACGTCAATGAGGTCTACCATTGTTATCACTCACTGATCGTAATTCCGCAATTATCGAACTCTTCTGAAGCAGAGTAGTGAATGCCGTATGTCTCTGACACCTGATTAGAGCCGACTTGCGTCTTCAGGATGACCTCGAACTCCCCATTTTGTTCTTCGCTTTTACAGGAGGTCCCATCTCCTCGAACGAAGGCAAATGGGGAACGGTAACTGTACAATGTAAGCTGCTCTCCTGGTCCTATGACCACCTCTTCAACTTCTGTGTCCTTCTCGGGATCGTATATACCGCTTATATCCTCGTTGTTGGCGTAGTTTGTCCCCTCTTTATCTGAAGGATAGGGGACATCGCCAAGGAAGAGGAGCTGCGTTATCGTATCCGGGCCATTACCTCGGTTTTCGACAGATACGAAGGCCTCCTTAGAGATCTTATCACTTGAGCTATCCCACATCCTTTCAGGCTGGTTCTTCCCTATTCCTATTTCCATAATTCTAAGATTTGGATGAACGGAAAGAGAGGACTCCTCTACAGTCTCTTCGCCCGCTAGCGCAATAACATGATACTCACCAGGGGAATAGGACGCTCCGAGTTCGAACGTAACTTGTTGTGCTCCTGTAGCAACATCACGCTGGCCGAACGGTTCTCCATTCGGCTGGATTAGATTGACTTGGTCGACGTCAGCATCTTCCGAGAGTTCGACGACAAGCGTTGTTCCATCAACAACGACACGCCGAAGAGGGCCTTGGCTGTTTGAAGAGGGAGATCCATCGCTGGGCGTTCCAGAGTTCCCATTGGTATTTAGACAGCCAGCAATGCTCGTGAGAGCGGCTCCAGAAACTGTTTGAAGGGCGGTACGTCTGCTGAGGTGTGGATTGTGCTTCGTCATGGTTCTTGTTGGAAAATGTCTTCTGGGCCAAGCATCCGCAGGAGTCGCTTGCCGGCATAGAACATCACGAAAAACGGCAGGAGCTGCCAGCCAACTTCGAACACGAGGGCGAACCAGCCCTCAATGGTTCCGAGTGGGTGCCAGCGGACCGTCGCGGAATCGCTCACATATGCGGGATCATGTCCGAGCCACGAGCCCGGATGGTAGTTGGCCGTGTAAATCCCCGACTCATCGATCGTTACGATTGCCACACCCGATTCGTTGGTCTCGACACGCTGATCTGCGACGGTGATGTATCCATTTCGAGTCGTTCCACGAATCGGATACTGGCGGGTATCGTCGAGCGTGATTGGGGCGCCGGTCTGATTGTCTTGCAGTTCGATCCGGAGTGTTGCCTGTGACTGGTTCTGCTTGTGGACCTTCACGGTGAGGTTACTTCGCCGGAGCTGTCGCTCGGAGCCCCCGTCCGGCTCGGCGATCGAGGCGTTCACGCCACGGACGATCCCCGCGACGTGGAGCGCCTCACGGTCGACGGTCTCCGCCCGAACGGCGACGCCATACGTCGTCGTGTACGATTGGTTGGCGATGTCGATGTTGACGTTATCCCCGATGGAATCGACCGGTGACGGGCGGTCAGTCCCCCACGTCTCGATGAGTTTGGGGCCGTCTCGAACCGGCTCGGCGCGCGGACCGATGCGTGAGGGATACGCGTGGACGTACACGGGAATCGCGTCAGACTCGACCGTGGTCCTATCCGTCTGATTAGACTGAACGAGCATGTCCCAGTTGGTGTTCCGAGCAGTGTAGAACCGCCAGACACCGCGGACCCGGGCATCGTCATCCTCAGTGAGAGTATAGCCTTGCCACAGGCGGGACTGGAAGATCGCTACGCCGGCATCGCCGTTGGGGTACTCAGCGTAGTAAGGATACGCCGAGAGGTCGTAGATCTCAACGGCGATCGCGTCCGAGACGTTGCGTGATTCCGTCCGGTAGGTGACGTCGACGTCCGTCCGGTTGCCTTGGTCGAACCGAGTGGTCTTCTTCAGACGGACGCTGATTTCCGCTTCGAGCGAGAGATTCGCGCTCCAGTCATCCTCGACCTGGTAGTCGAGGACTGGCGTATGGGACCCGTCCTGCGTCGCAATGGTTTCGCCATCCTTCTTCAGTTGGACTTCATCGATTTTGTGCTCCATGAGCGACCACTCAATGGTCGTGTTCTCGGATGAACTCCCGTTCGGGACCCGCACGCGATAGTCGATGAATCCCCGCATGGTCCCGCTCGGCGCGATGTACAGGGGTGTCTCATCGGATTCGAGGTGCCCCCGTGTGGAGGGCTGGACCGCGAAGATCGTGGCGTGGGCATCATCGATGAAGACACCATCCTCGAGGTCCGCGTGCGACGGATGCACGGACGTGTCTGCTCCGCCGGCGTCGAGGTCCTCGAAGTCGTTCCGAGTCCACGTCGCTGCGGTCGCCGGCGGTCGTTTGAACGTGACGTCGGTCCCATTCGCAACCTGGTGGACGGCGGAGCGGTTCTCGCCGTACCGCTGGCGGTACTCCTCCTGGCTGATGTAGTTATCTGAATCACGCGACCAGAGTGTCGCTGACTCGTTCTCGGTGAGTCCGTTCTCCTCCGTACCTGGCTGCGGCGGGTCAGCGGCGACGATGCCCGTGACTATGCTCGTCACGAGCAATCCGGCCATGAGTACGGAGAGCACTCGGTGGTTCATTGGCTCACGTCGGGGATAGTAGACAGTTTACCAGGGGACGAGATCAACGCACTGCGCCAGCGGGAGGCTCATCATCGACCCAGCGACCGTATACAGCGGGCCAAGGACGACGAGGACGACCGCGGACTTCATCGCTGAGCGCTTGTGGCGTTTGAGGCCTTTCTTCTGCTCGGGATGGAGGGTGAACATCTCGATGAGGGAGTCTGCCTGCCAGACGATGGCGAGGCCAACGATTCCTAGGGCGGTGGTGAGTTGGAAGAATCCCTCAATCATGCTCGGAAGGTTGTCCGCGCTACAGACCGCGTTACTCTGCGCAGTGACCGACTGGACGGCGAACAAACCCAAGAAGACGATCGTGAGCACGGCCTGTCGAGTGATTCTGCCGGTCAGGGGCGACCCAGTGCGATGCTCAAGGTCGGAAGGAGACTTGCCTTGTGACATAACGGATTAACCATCAGTAGCGTCTTCAGCCGTTGGCCGGCTCTGCTGATCTTCAACGAGCGACTGGAGATCGTCGAATCGGTTCGTATCCGCTGCGATCTCTTCAAGCGTATAGCCCTGCTCACGGGCCCGCTCTAAAAGATCGCGGAGTTCATTGGGGTCAACACCGCGGACTTCCATTTCCTCACGGAGGGCGCGGCGATAGAGAGCGGAGGCGTTGATATGGTCGTTCCACATCAGGTACAGGTCATGAATCTCTTCGACGGTTACTGACCTCGTTATCATGCATGCGGGTATAGGTGTGCATTGGCTGAGTTCCGGTACATGTTTGCTGACTATCTTGAATTAGATAAATATTCTGTATTTATAGTATTGATATTAATCTCAATATCCATCTGAAGATGGTTCGAGAGCATCCCGAAT